>NZ_JBNNVR010000001.1:0-217404 GCF_050280645.1 Pseudomonas sp. NPDC089554 | reverse complement strand
AAGCCGTTGTTGCGCACCAGGCGCACGATGGCGCGGTGCGGCACTTGCACGCCCTTGGGGGTGCCGGTGGAGCCGGAGGTGTACATCACATAGGCGATGTCGCCTGCGTCGATCGACTGTGCTGGGGTTGGCGCGGCGTCCTGCTGCGCGGGCAAGGCTTCCACATCGATGAGCTGCACACCGTCGGGCACTGCCGGGCGGGTGTTGCCGACCAGCAGCCAGGTGCAGCCAGCGTCGGCCAGTACGCGTGCCAGATGGGCCGCAGGCGCGTCCATGTCGACCGGGACATAGGCAGCACCGCGTTGCACGATCGCCAGGATCGACACCACCAGCGATGCACTACGCGGTATGCGCAGGGCCACCCGGTCACCCGGGCCGATGCCTCGGACGTCCAGGTGTTGAGCCAAGTGCTCGACACGCTGGGCGAGCTGGCGGTAGTTCAGGGTGTGCTCGCCTTCCACGAGCGCCAGGGCGTTTGGCCGACGGCGCACCTGCTCGGCAAACAGCGCAGGCAGGGGCTGGTCAGCGGGGTACTCGCGGGCAGTGGCGTTGAACACCTGGAGAACCTGATGCTGCTCATCGGCGTCCAGCAATGGCCAAGCGTGTAGCGGCCGGTTCGGTTCGGCGAGTACCTGATCGGCCAGGCGCTCCAGGCGACGCAGGTGCGCTGAGATCTGTTCGGCAGTGAAGCGCTGTGGGTCGTAGTTGAATTCCAGGAAGGGCTCGATCAGCGCTTCGTAGTCACGCAGGTAGATCGCCAAGGGGTAGCGCTCATAGCCGTTGTGCCACGTGCGCAACACCGTCCGGGTCGCCCCGAACTGGAGGTCGCCGGCGAACTGCTCGACCGACAGCATCACTTCGAACAGCTGGCCGGCGTGCCCGGCCTGGGTCCGTAGCTCGCGGTGCAGGGCCTGCAATGGGTAGCGTTGGTGGCGGTAGCTGCGTGGGACCTGGTTGGCGACTTGCTGCACGCTGTGGGCGAAGCCGGCCTGTGGGTCGACCTCGATGGCCAGTGGCAATACCGACGAAAACATGCCTGCCGTGCGTTTTTGCAAGGCGTTGGCGCGGTTGTGCACCGGCAGACCGATGACCACCTTCGAGCGTTGGTCGGTCATGCGGCTGAAGTAGCCTGCCAACAGGGCGCTCAGGCAGTGGCTCAGGCTCGCGCCCTGGGCGCGGGCCAGGTGCGTCAGCGCCTCCAGGCGTCGTCTTCCCAGTGTCCAGGTGGCCTGGGCGCTGGGCAGGTGGGCGTTGCTGGCGACCTGTAGTTGCACGGGGGTATCGAGCGGTTGCAACAAGGGGTCAGGTAGCGTCGGGAACTGCTCCAGCCAGTAGGCGCGTGCCTTGGCGTAGCGCTCGGAGACCAGGTATTGCTGGTCCTGCGCCGTGAAGTGTCGATAACCCTGGGCCAGTTGCTCATCCCACTGCGGTTGCTCGCCACGCATCAGCTGGTCATAGGCATTCGTGACCGCGTTACCGACCAGGCTCACCGAGGTGCCGTCGCAGACCAGGTGGTGGTAGCGGCTGTTCCACAGTGCATGGGTGTCAGAGAGTTGGAACCACTCCATGTGCCACAGCGGTTGTTCATGCAGGGCGAAGGGCGTGCGGTTCAGTTCGCCGATGGTCGCCAGGGCCCGGGCATGGGCATCCGGCTCGGCGCGCCAGTCGTGGTAGCTGACTGGGGGCTCGAGCGAACTCAGCACGCGCTGCTGGGCGTGCCCGTCGTGCTCGCGAAACACCAGGCGCAGGGCATCGTGCTGGGCGATTACCGCGTGAACGGCGCGGGTGAAGGCCTCGAGGTTTACCTCGCCGTGCACTTCTATGGTGACGCCGATGTTGTAGGAGGGGGTATCGGGGGATAACAGCTGGTCGAGCCAAACGGATTGCTGGGTAGAACTCAACGAAAACCAATGCGGTTCGATCATGACACGTCCATGAGAAATGAGGGCTGAGGCAAGCCGGTTCCATACCCCCGGAACCAGCACAAACGTGTGGCGTTTTCCCTGCCACTTAAGCGTCGAAGAACACCGACGCTCGGCTCGGGTCGCTCACTTATCTACCCCTCATGACCTGTCCCGTTCTGGCCGTGCGCAAGGCTAAGCGTGGCTGCGAAGAAGGGTCAACGGGGGTAAAAGGCCAGATGGTAAGAGATGTGATGTCTGACACGTAAAGTCGTTCGTGAAACAGTTTGTTCTATGTGTGGAACAGTGTTTTGGGTGGCATGACATCCCACGACCTGGCAATCCACCCGTTCGAACAGCAAAAGGTGAATCGGTTCCTCAAATGGGTGGGCGACAAAAGGGACTGAATGGACGACAAAAGGGACTGGCCAGGGTGCGAGCAAAAGAGTACAAATGTACTCCATGGGAAACATGACTCCCAAACGCCGCGCCATTCTCGCGTTCATCCGCGAGCGCATCGACCAGGGCCAGCCGCCGAGCCTGGCCGATATCGCCGAGCGCTTCGGTTTCGCCTCGCGCAGCGTGGCGCGCAAGCACATCACCGCCCTGTGCGAGGGCGGCTTCATCGACGTCACGCCTAACCAGGCGCGGGGCATCCGCCTGGCCGAGCCCCTGCGCCGGCCGGAGGTCCTCGACCTGCCCGTGCTGGGCCAGGTGGCCGCCGGTGCGCCGATCGGCCCGGACCTGGGCATCCACGAAAAACTGCTGCTCGACCCCAGCCTGTTTCGCCGCACCCCCGACTACCTGCTCAAGGTGCGCGGCGACTCGATGGTCGACGACGGCATCTTCGACGGCGACCTGGTGGGTATTCGCCAGCAGGGTGAGGCGAATGACGGGCAGATCGTCGTCGCCCGCCTCGATGGCGAGGTGACCATCAAGCGCCTGCAACGCACCCCTGGCGGCTACCGCCTGTTGCCGCGCAACCCGGCCTATGCGCCGATCGACGTGGGGCCGGAGCGCGAGTTCTTCATCGAAGGCGTGTTCTGCGGCCTGCTGAGGCGTGACTGATGGGCGCGGTGGTCGACCTCGACGGCCTGCTCGAACAGCGTCGGGTATGGCGCGGGCGCCAGGCCCAGGCACGCCCGCTGGGGTTGCAGCCCACCGGCCACGAGGCCCTGGATGCACGGCTGCCAGAGGGCGGCTGGCCTGCGGCAGCGCTCAGCGAGCTATTGCTGGCCGGCCCCGGTTGCGGTGAGCTGCACCTGCTGTGGCCAAGCCTGGCGCGGCTGACCGCGCAGCAGGGGCGAGTGGTGCTGGTGGCGCCGCCTTTCTTGCCTTATGCCCCGGCCTGGCAGGCGGCGGGGGTCGACCTGGGCTGGTTGGTGCAGATCGAGGCCGAGCCTGGCGAGGCCTTGTGGGCCGCCGAGCAATGCCTGCGTTCAGGCAGTTGCGCGGCGGTGCTGTGCTGGCCTGAACGTGCCGACGACCGTGCCTTGCGTCGTTTGCAGGTGGCTGCCGAGACCGGTCAGGCCCTGGCCTTCGCCTGCCGCCCGCAACAGGCCGCGCACAACCCGTCGCCAGCCGCCTTGCGTATCGCCATCGATGCGTGCCCGGCGCAATGGCGGGTGCTCAAGTGCCGGGGCGGGCTGGCCCCGGCCAACCCCATCGCCTGCCCAGGGTGGGAATGATGCACTGGGCTTGTATCCTGCTACCGCAGCTGGCACTGGATACCGTGCTGCGCGGGCGCAGCGACGCCGATTCGCCGCTGGTGCTGGTCAGCGGGCCGAGCCAGCGACGGGTGCTGCAAGCGGTCAACCCGGCGGCGGCTGCGCTTGGCTTGCGCGCCGGGCAGCGCCTCACCGCTGCACACGCCTTGGCCGAAGGCTTCAGCTGTGTCGCGGCCGACCCCGCGCGCATCGAGCAGGTACAGCAATTGCTCGCCGCCTGGGCCTACCGCTTCAGCGCCCAGGTGAGCCTGCATTACCCGCGTGCCTTGTTGATGGAAGTGGGCTCCAGCCTGCAACTGTTCGGCCCCTGGCCGGCTTTCGAAGCACGCTTGCGCCAAGAATTGCAGGCCCTTGGCCTACGTCACCGGATTGTCCTGGCCAGTAACCCGGTGGCGGCGCGCATGCTGGTCAATGCCCATGACGGCTTGGCCGCCACCTGCCCCGAACAGACCCGCGCCGCCTTGCTGCGCATGCCCCTGACGCGTATCGGCTTGCCCCCCGAGAGCGCCGAGGCCTTCGCCCGCATGGGGCTGCGACGGCTGGCCGAAGTGCTGGCATTGCCCCGCGAGGCCCTGGCCCGGCGCTTTCCTGCACAGGTGCAGTTGCACCTGGATCAACTGCTGGGCCTGCGCAGCCTGGGCCTGGCGTTCTACCAGCCGCCCGACCGCTTCGAGTCGCGCCTGGAACTGAACTTCGACGTCGAGTCGCACCAGGCACTGTTGTTTCCCCTGCGCCGCTTGCTCAACGACCTGGCTGCCTTTCTTGCTGGCCGTGACTGCGGGGTGCAGCGCTTCGTGCTGCACCTGGAGCACGGCGAAGGGCCAGACACACTGCTCAAGGTCGGCCTGCTGGCCGCCGAGCGCGACCCCGCGATGCTCTTCGAGCTGGCCCGCGGGCGCCTGGAGTCACTGCGCATTCCGGCCCCGGTGCGCAACCTGCGCCTCTTGGCAGAAGACTTGCCGGCCTTCGTGCCGCAGCACCAGGCGCTGTTCGACCCCCGTGCGCAGCAAGCCCAGCCGTGGCAGCAGTTGCGCGAACGCCTGCGCGCGCGGCTGGGCGACGGGGCCGTCAAGGGCCTGTGCGCGGCCGCCGACCACCGTCCTGAACATGCCTCGCTGGCTGTGGAGCAAAGCACCCGGCCTAACCTGCACATCGCCCCCGGCAGTCGCCCCGGCTGGTTGCTGCCCCAGGCCCAGGCCTTGCCGTGGAGGGCGCTGCGTTATCAGGGGCAGGCCGAGCGTATCGAGTCGGGTTGGTGGGATGGCGGTGACGTACGCCGCGACTACTACCGCATCGAAACCCGCGAGGGTTTGCGCGGCTGGGCCTACGAAGACCTGTCCCGGCCCGGCACCTTGTGGCTGCAAGGCTGGTTCGCATGAGCCTGCCCGGTTATGCCGAACTGCACTGCCTGTCGAACTTCAGCTTTCAGCGCGGGGCGTCCAGTGCCGAGGAACTGTTCGCCCGGGCCAAGGCGCAAGGCTACACGGCCCTGGCGATCACCGACGAATGCACCCTGGCGGGCATCGTGCGTGCCTGGCAGGCGGCGAAGGCGCATGGGCTGAAGCTGATCGTTGGCAGCGAGGTACAGGTACAGGGCGGCCCCAAGCTGGTGTTGCTGGTCGAGAACCTGGTCGGCTACCAGAGCCTCTGCGCCCTGGTTACCCGTGCTCGACGCCGAGCCGAGAAGGGCACCTACCAGTTACTCGCCGAAGACCTGCAGGCCCATTGCCAGGGCCTGCTGGCACTGTGGGTCGCCGAAGACCCGGCCGATGCCGCGTGGTTGCAGGCGTTGTTTGGCGAGCGCCTGTGGCTGGCGGTGCACTTGCACCGGGGCTGCGACGACGAGGCGCGCCTGCAAGGCCTGCTCGCCTTGGCCAGACAACGGGGCATCCGCGCCGTGGCCTGTGGCGACGTACACATGCACAGCCGCGGGCGCCGCGCGTTGCAGGACTGCATGACCGCCATCCGCCAGCATTGCAACGTGGCCGATGCCGGCGAGCACCTGTACCCCAATGGTGAGCGCCACTTGCGCCCGCGTGGACAACTGGCCGAGCTGTACCCCGCCGAGCTGCTGGCCGAAACCCTGGCCATCGCCGAGCGTTGCCGCTTCGACCTGGGTGAATTGCAGTATCAATACCCCCGTGAGCTGGTCCCCGAAGGCCACAGCCCGGCCAGTTGGCTGCGCCACCTGTGCCAGGCCAGGTTGCCCGAGCGCTGGCCGCAGGGGGCGAGTGGCGAAGTACTGCAAGCCCTGGCGCGTGAGCTGGCATTGATCGAGGAGCTGGGCTATCCGAGCTACTTCCTCACGGTGCACGACATCGTCGCCTTCGCTCGCCGCCAGGGCATCCTCTGCCAGGGGCGGGGTTCGGCGGCCAACTCGGTGGTGTGCTACGTGCTGGGCATCACCGAGCTCGACCCTACGCTGCACCACCTGTTGTTCGAACGTTTCCTGTCCCGCGAGCGCAACGAACCGCCGGACATCGACGTGGACTTCGAGCACGAGCGCCGCGAAGAGGTGATCCAGTACGTGTTCCGCCGCTATGGCCGACACCGCGCGGCGCTGACGGCAGTGGTCAGCACCTACCATGCTGCGGGCGCCGTGCGTGACGTGGCACGGGTGCTGGGGCTGCCGGCCGACCAGGTGGATGTCCTGGCCAAGTGCTGTGGGCGCTGGAGCGACCGCATTCCCGACGAGACACGCCTGGCCGAGGCAGGCTTCGAGGCGCAGAGCCCGTCGTTGCGGCGCATCCTGGTGCTGGCGGGCGAGCTGATCGGCTTTCCCCGGCACCTGTCGCAGCACCCGGGAGGTTTTGTCATCAGCGAACAGCCGCTGGACCAGCTGGTGCCGGTGGAAAACGCCAGCATGCCCGAGCGCACGGTGATCCAATGGGATAAGGACGACCTGGACATAGTCGGTCTGCTCAAGATCGATGTGCTTGCCTTGGGCATGCTCAGTGCCTTGCGTCGCTGTTTCGATCTACTTGCCCTGCACCGGGGACGCCATCTCACTCTGGCGAATATTCCTCCTGGCGACGAACCCACTTACGACATGATCTGCCGTGGCGAAACCATGGGCGTGTTCCAGATCGAGTCGCGGGCGCAGATGGCCATGTTGCCCAGGTTAAAGCCGCGCAAGTTCTACGACCTGGTGATCGAAGTGGCGATCGTGCGGCCGGGGCCGATCCAGGGCGACATGGTGCACCCCTACCTGCGTCGGCGGCTCAAGCAGGAGAAGGTCACTTACCCCAGCAACAAGCTCAAGGCCGTGTTCAAACGCACCCTGGGCGTACCGCTGTTCCAGGAGCAGGTGATGGAACTGGCGATGGTCGCCGCCGACTACACGCCGGGCGAGGCCGACCAGCTGCGCCGCAGCATGGCGGCCTGGAAGCGCCACGGCGGCCTTGAACCGCACCGTGAACGCTTGCTCGCCGGCATGCTGCGCAATGGCTATGACCTGGAATTTGCCGAGCGCATCTTCGAGCAGATCAAGGGCTTCGGCAGCTATGGCTTCCCTGAATCCCACGCAGCCAGCTTCGCCTTGCTGTGCTATGCCAGCAGCTGGCTCAAGTGCCATGAACCGGCAGTCTTCACCTGTGCGTTGGTCAACAGCTGGCCCATGGGCTTCTACAGCCCCGACCAGCTGTTGCAGGAGGCTCGCCGCCAGGGCATCGAGGTACGTCCGGTGGACGTCTCGCACAGCGACTGGGACTGCACCCTGGAACCCGCAGACGAGGGTGAGTTGGCCATCCGCCTGGGCTTGCGCCAGGTGCGCGGCTTTGCCCAGGACGCGGCACAACGCCTGGTTCAGGCCCGGGGGCAGAGGCCCTGGCGCGATGTCGAGGACCTGTGCCTGCGCGCAGCGCTGGACAACCGCGCCCGGGCCCGGTTGGCCGACGCGGGGGCCTTGCACGCCCTGGTGGGCGACCGACACCAGGCGCGCTGGCAGGTGGCGGCGGTGCAGGAGCCGTTACCCTTGTTCGCCCAGCTGGAGGCAGCGCCACAGCCCCAGGTAAGCCTGCCAGTGCCGACGCCGGGCGAGGACCTGTTCGCCGACTACGCCACCCTGGGCACCACGCTCGGCCCGCACCCGCTGAGCCTACTGCGGGCGAAGTTGCGGGCGCTGGGGTGTCGCAGCTCGGCCGAGCTTGCGCAAGTAGAGCATGGCGACAGCATCGCCGTGGCCGGTATCGTGGTCGGTCGCCAGCGACCACAAACCGCCAGTGGGGTGACCTTCGTCACCCTGGAGGACGAGCATGGCATGCTCAATGTGGTGGTCTGGCGCGACCTCGCCGAACGCCAACGGCGGACGCTGGTGGGCTCGCAACTGCTAAAGGTGAGTGGGCGGCTGGAACAGGAGAGCGGGGTGCGGCATTTGATCGCGCGGCGTTTGGAAGATGTCAGCCCGCTGTTGCGCGGGCTGGATGTGCGCAGCCGGGATTTTCATTGAGTCACACCATCGCCAACCGCTGTTTGCGCGTTGGCGCCGGGAAGGCGGCATCGATCGCGAGCAGGTCTTGCTCGGCCAATACCAAGCCTTGCGCCGCCGCATTCAAGCGCACATGCATCGGGTTCACCGCCTTGGGAATGGCGATCACCCCCGGCTCGCGGGTAACCCAGGCCAGGCATACCTGTGCCGCTGTCACGCCATGGCGCTCGGCAACCTGCGCCAGCACCGGGTGGCGCAGCAGGCGCCCGGCCTGGGCCAGCGGGCAGTAGGCCATGGTCGCCAGGCCCTGGGCCTGGCTCCAGGGCAGCAGGTCGAACTCGATGCCGCGCTCGGCCGGGTTGTACAGCACCTGGTTGGTGGCGCAGTTGGTATTGTCCAGCTCATGTAGGTCGGCCAGGTCGAAGTTGGAAACGCCCCAGTGGCGGATCTTGCCTTGTTCACGCAGGCGCTCGAAGGCCTCGACGGTTTCTTCCAGCGGGTACTGGCCGCGCCAGTGCAGCAGGTACAGGTCGATGCAGTCAGTGTCCAGGCGCTTGAGGCTACGCTCACAGGCGGTCGGCACGCCGCGCTGGCTGGCGTTGTGCGGGTAGACCTTGCTGACCAGGAACACCTGGTCGCGGCGCCCGGCGATGGCCTGGCCCACCACTTCCTCGGCGCCGCCTTCTGCATACATCTCGGCGGTGTCGACCAGGGTCATGCCCAGTTCGATGCCATGTTGCAGCGCGGCGACTTCGGCGGCACGTTGGGCCGGGTCTTCGCCCATGTACCAGGTGCCTTGGCCGATGGTGGACACGCGTGGGTCTGCGCTGAAGGGGGTCGATGTCGTCATGGTTTCAATCCGTAGCTGTTGAAGACAATCCGGGCCACGGCCAGGTAGGGCTCGCGGGGCTCCAGGTGGCTCTTGGCCTCCGCCAGTTGCTTGGCGGCCAAGGCGCGAAGCCTGGTCTTGAGCTTAGGATCGCTTTCCAACTGCATCAGTTCGGTCAGCTCCAGCGCGCTCTCGATAGCCGCCTTGACGCGGGTTTCCTTGAGTGCACGCGCGATCACCAAGTCCTCACGCAGCAAGCCATAGACCTTGATCGAGGCATCACCCTTGCTGCTGAGCGCCCGCACGCCACCTTGCGGCAGGAACTCCAAGTGCTCCAGTGGTTGATCCACGCAAGGGTCGAGCAGCAGGGCCTGTTCGGTATTGGGCTGGGCATGGTCGCGCCAGCGCATTGCTTCATCATCCACCGGAAAGAGGTTTGCCTTGCCCGACATCCCTACGCTCTTGTCGTCGAATACCTTGGTGCGCTTGCGGTTGCAGTCCATGCACGAGGGCAGCAGGTTGTCCCAGTCCGCCGCCAGCCAGTAATAGCCTGGCTTGACCATTTTCTCATCAATGACCACGGCACCCTTGGGGCGGAAGTGTTCGACATCTTCAGGGCCGCCAGCGGCGTAGTTGAATTCGCAATAGGCACATTTCTTGTGGAACAAGGTGCGCAGGGCGTCAACGACATCAGCCCCTTTGTAGGCCTTGTAGTTGTATGGGGGCACAGGAATTCGATTGGGAGCCTTCACTACCTTGTCGATGGCTGCCTCGGTTTCCTTGTGACCCGCTGACGTCGTGCCCGATAGGCTGGCTGGCGCAGGGCCGCGTGGGACGTGGATCATGCTTGATCCTCCTGCCCGTCGTTCGACACGCTGCTGAGCTCGCTCCACAGCGCCTGGAGCTCGTTGATGGCGCCCTGGCTGACCTGCGGGGCGAGCGCCTGGCTGGTAGCCATGCGTTGCGCGATGAACTGGTCGGCCGCCTCGAACACCAGGCGCTCACGGGGTGTCAGGCCCATCCGGCGGTCAGCCTGCAATTCGTCGCGCAGCCGATTGAGCTCACTTTCCTGTTCGGCAGTACGTTCCTTGATGGCCAGCAACTGGTAGTACTGCTCGAACAGCAGCTCGGAGTCCATGTCATCGGTTGAGTGCATGCCGAAGTAGTCCGAGGCCAGCAACTGGTCGACCCGCATGTGACGGGGCGAGGGTAATTGCGTGTTGTCGCTGGTCAACGCGGTGATCTGCCCATCGAGGCGGCGGGTGAGCACGGCGATTTCATTACTGTCCAGGCCACGTAGTGTCAGGGGTTCATGGCTGGTGGCGATAAATTGGATACGCGGAAAGACCTCGCGCAGGCGCTGCACGATACGCATCCGCCAGCGTGGATGCAGGTGCGCGTCGACCTCGTCGATCAGCACGATGCCCTCGGCGGTGGCCATGTCCTGCCAGCCGTGGCGCATCACGCTCATGATGTCCAGCGCCAACGCCAGAACTGCCTGGTAGCCACTGCTGACCACCGCCAGGCTTTCATTGCCGCTGGGGCTCTGGACGATGATCTGACGGTTGCGCCTGGCCAGAGTGACCCCGTCGCTTCTGGGCAGCAGCGAGGCCAGCGCGCGGGCGAAGCGGTTGAAGTCGTCGGGTTTCAGGTCATTGAGCCAGGGCATGCCGTTGTCGAGCAGGCGCGTGGGGTCGAAGAGGTTTTCGATCTTGCTGCGCTGGGCGATGGAGTCGAGCGGGGCATCCAGCTTGCCCATCAGTCGCGTAGCACCATAGGCCAGCACCATGACCTTGGGCTCGGGCGGGGTGATGGTGATGCGGTTCGAGCGGCGCACCAGGCTCATGACGATCGGTTCGGACATGCCGGACAGCTCGATGCGCACTTCCCCGGTATTGGCCCCGTGGCGCAGCAGGTCGGTGGCCTTCACGCCCAGCTTGTCGACGCCGCTCTGGCCGACCAGCGCTCAGGCCACGGCTTGCAGCAGGGTGCTCTTGCCGCTGCCGTTTTCGCCCAGCAGCATGAACCACGAACCCACCAGCTCGGCATTGGGCTTGGGTTGCAGCTCTAGGTGCTCCACGGTGCGGATGTTGTCCAGGGTGATGCGCTCGATGTACTGCGACACGCGATACAGCTGTTCTGGGGCTTGCGCTTGTTCTACCGAGAACGACTCGAATTCCTTGGTGCGTTGGGTCAGCTCTTCGGAGGCGCTGGACAGCAGTTGGTCGTTGTCCGAGGGGCTACTGGCGCCCAGGGCGGTGGTGAAGTCGAGGAAGGTCGACAGCTGTTTATGCATGGCAGGTTGGCGTTCGACCATGCTTTGCGCCCACGCCTGGATGAACTGGCGATTCAATGCGCAGAACGACATTTTTGGTGCAGTCAGTCCCCTCAGTTGTTCGATGAGATTGCCTGGGAGCCGGCCTGTACTGCTCGACATTGAGGGTTCTAGCAAGGCCTGCAGCCTGAGGACGTTGTGCTGTCGGGCCCTTACCAGGTTGCTTCGGTTCAGCCCGAGAATGTCGATCGTCACTTGCCCGCGTGGTGATTGGCTGGTGACCCTGCCATCGTCCAGGTAAAGGAACACGCCCTCGACTTCATCCTGTGACGGGTCGAGGATCAGGTTATGTTCCTGCCGCAAGGCCTCAGCTTCGGCTCCGACCTTGGCACGCGGGCCTTCGACGGGGAAGCGCGAGCCCTTCAGGGCGTTGCACTCGGCGCAGGAGGGCAGGTAGTTGCTCCATTCGAAGGCCAACCACCAGTAATGGTCATCGGACACTTCGCCCTTCAGGTCGATGGCGCCTTGGCGAGGGCGGAACACATCGATATCCATCTGATCCAGGTATTGCTCGCAATAAGCGCATTTATGCATGTCGCGCTCGCCCCACAATGCCCTGATCGGCGGGTGCAGTAGCGAAGCGACAGGCTGGAAGGAGAAGCGACTCTGCGCACGCTTGGCCTTGGGCTGGCTGTAGAAATCCACTGCTTGGGCACGCAAGCCAGCCAAGCGCTCTGAGGCAAAGATATCCGGCGTTGGCCCTCGGTCGAATCTGATCATCCCTGATGCTCCTGTGGGGGCGAAATGTTGGAACCCATCCTAGCGTAGGGGCATTTTGATGGCGATGCTCTGTGCTAGACAGGCGGGTTTTCCATCAACACCTCGAGCAACGCCTGGGCCGCTGTCGACAGCTTGTGGTCAGCCAGGGCGATAACCCCAATACGCCGCTCCACGGTCGGTTCCACCAGCGCCACGCAGCGCGCGCCCAGCTCCTGCATCTGTTCGATGCACAGCGCTGGCACCGCGCTCACCCCCAGGCCGTTGGCGACCATGCGCCCGATGGTCGACAGCTGGTGGCTCTCGAATGCCACCGACAGCTTGCCGTGCGCGGCTGCCAAGTGCTGCTCGAGCAGCAGGCGCACCGCCGAGGGGCGTTGCAAGGCGATGAAGTCTTCGGCCAGCAGTTCGCTCCAGCGCACCTCGGGCTGCTGCGCCAGGGGGGAGTCGCTGGGCACCACCGCGACGAAACGGTCCAGCGACAGCGGATGAAAACGCAGGCTTTCGAGGTTTTCCGGTTCGAAACCAATGCCCAGTTCGACACGTCGATGACGCACCAGCTCCATGACCTGCTCGTTGATCACGTCGTGCACCGTGACATTGACCCGCGGGTAATGCTGGCGGAACACCTTCAGCGAACGCGGCAGCAGGTTGCCGGCAAAGGCCGGCATGGCCGCCACCGACACCCGGCCCAGTTGCAGGGTGAAACGTTGGCGCAGCATTTCCTCGGTATCGTCCCAGTCGGCCAGCAGGCGTCGGGCCAGGGGCAGCAATACTTCGCCCTCGGCGGTCAGGCTGACGCTGCGGGTGGTGCGGGTAAGCAGGGCGCCGCCGAGGTTGTCTTCCAGCGCCTTGATGGTGAGGCTCAGGGCCGGCTGGGAGATGTGCAAGTGCTCGCCCGCCTGGGCGAAGCTCTGGTACTTGGCCACGGTGACGAAGGCGCGCAGTTGCTTGACGTTCATGGCAGGCCTGATGGTTGTTTTGTAAAAGTTATCAATCGATGACGAAAACAAAATTAACAAATCAGTCGCCAGCGGTGAAGATGCCAGCACTCGCTCAAACAACTACAAAGGCGGATCAGCATGGCCGGACTGGACAAGCGCGTAGCAACCTATGAAGAGGCCCTCGACGGCCTGACCGACGACATGACCGTACTGGCGGGTGGTTTTGGCCTGTGTGGCATCCCTGAGAACCTCATCGCCGAAATCAAGCGTCGTGGCGTCAAGGGCCTGACCGTGGTGTCGAACAACTGCGGCGTCGATGGCTTCGGCCTGGGCGTACTGCTCGAAGACCGCCAGATCCGCAAGATGGTCGCCTCCTACGTAGGCGAGAACGCCGAGTTCGAGCGCCAGCTGCTTAGCGGCGAGCTGGAAGTGGAACTGACACCGCAAGGCACCCTGGCCGAGAAGATGCGCGCCGGCGGCGCCGGTATTCCGGCCTTCTACACCGCCACCGGCTACGGCACCCCGGTTGCCGAAGGCAAGGAAGTGCGCGAGTTCAACGGGCGCAAGTACATCCTCGAAGAATCCATCACCGGCGACTTCGCCATCGTCAAGGGCTGGAAGGCCGACCACTACGGCAACGTGGTGTACCGCAACACCGCGCAGAACTTCAACCCGCTGGCCGCCACCGCCGGCAAGATCACCGTGGTCGAAGTGGAAGAGATCGTCGAACCGGGCGTACTGCTGCCCAGCGAGATCCAAACCCCGGGCATCTACGTCGACCGGGTCATCGTCGGTACCTTCGAGAAGCGCATCGAAAAGCGCACCGTCAAGGCCTGAGCACCTTCCACAGAACAACAAAGAGATCCTGACCATGGCACTGACCCGCGAACAGATGGCACAACGCGTCGCCCGTGAATTGAAGGACGGCTACTACGTCAACCTCGGCATCGGCATCCCCACCTTGGTGGCCAACTACGTGCCCGCCGACATGGACGTGATGCTGCAATCGGAAAACGGCCTGCTTGGCATGGGTGAGTTTCCTACCGAGGAAACCATCGATGCCGACATGATCAACGCCGGCAAGCAAACCGTCACCGCCCGCCGCGGTGCGTCTATCTTCGACTCGGCACAATCGTTCGCCATGATCCGTGGCGGCCACGTTGACCTCACCGTGCTGGGCGCCTTCGAGGTAGACGTAGACGGCAACATCGCCTCCTGGATGATCCCCGGCAAGCTGGTCAAGGGCATGGGCGGCGCCATGGACCTGGTGGCCGGTGCCGAAAACATCATCGTTACCATGACCCACGCATCCAAGGATGGCGAGTCCAAGCTGCTGCCGCGTTGCAGCCTGCCGCTGACCGGTGCGGGCTGCATTCGCAAGGTGCTGACCGACCTTGCGTACCTGGAAATCGAAGACGGTGCGTTCATCCTGCGGGAGACCGCACCGGGTGTGAGCATCGAGGAAATCGTCGCGAAGACCGCCGGCAAGCTGATCGTGCCGGACGACGTGAAGGAAATGACCTTCGGGTAAGGGGATGGACCCACAACCCTGTGGGAAAGGGCTTGCCCGCGAAGGCGCCAGTGACTGCACTGGCGTGCTCGCGGGCAAGCCCATTTCCACAGGTTTTTCGTATCTGACCAACAAGCAACATCCACCAATAAAACCAAAAAAGGAAAGACTCTGTGGCCGCTGAAATACAAGACAGCCGCTCTGCGCGGTTTGCCCTGCGTTGCTCGAACTGGGCTGAACGCTGGTTCCCCGACTCCTGGGTATTCGCCGCCCTGGCGGTGATGATCGTGACCGTGGGTGCCCTGGCGATGGGTGCCAAACCCACCGATACGGCCAAGGCCTTCGGTGACGGTTATTGGAGCCTGATTCCCTTCACCATGCAGATGGCCTTCGTGGTCATCGGCGGCTACGTGGTCGCCAGCTCGCCGCCTGCGGCCCGCCTGATCGACCGCCTGGCACTGCTGCCCAAGAATGGCCGCTCGGCCGTATGCTGGGTCGCGCTGATCTCGATGATCGCCTCCCTGCTCAACTGGGGCCTGTCGCTGGTGTTCGGCGGCTTGCTGGTACGTGCCCTGGCGCGTCGCACCGACCTGAAGATGGACTACCGCGCCGCCGGCGCCGCCGCCTACCTGGGCCTGGGCGCCGTCTGGGCCCTGGGCCTGTCGTCGTCCGCTGCGCAGTTGCAGGCCAACCCGGCCAGCCTGCCGCCGTCGATCCTGGCTATCACTGGCGTGATCCCATTCACCGAAACCATCTTCCTGTGGCAGTCGGGCGTGATGCTGGTGGCGCTGATGATCGTTTCGCTGATCGTCGCCTACGCCACCGCGCCTGGCCCGAACAGCGCCCGTAGCGCCGAAGATTGCGGCGTCGACCCAAGCTTCACCGCACCGCCTGCACCCAAGCGCACCCGCCCGGGCGAGTGGCTGGAGCACAGCCCGATCCTGATCCTGATGCTGGTGGCCCTGGCCGCTGGCTGGCTGTACCAGGAGTTCGCGACCAAGCCTGCGATCACCGCGATCTCTGGCCTGAACACCTACAACCTGCTGTTCATCATGCTCGGTGCCTTGCTGCACTGGACCCCGCGCAGCTTCCTGGATGCGGTGACCCGCGCGGTGCCGACCACCACCGGGGTGCTGATCCAGTTCCCGCTGTACGGCTCGATCGCGGCCATCCTCACCCAGGTGAAGGGCGCCGACGCTCAGACCCTGGCGCACCATATCTCGGTGTTCTTCACCCAGATCGCCACCCATGACACCTATGCCTTGCTGATGGGCGTGTACTCGGCGGTGCTGGGCTTCTTCATCCCGTCCGGTGGCGGCAAGTGGATCATCGAAGCGCCGTACGTGATGCTGGTGGCCAACGACCTGCAATACCACCTGGGCTGGGCGGTGCAGATCTACAACGCCGCCGAGGCGCTGCCGAACCTGATCAACCCGTTCTACATGCTGCCGCTGCTGGGCGTGCTGGGGCTCAAGGCGCGTGAGCTGATCGGCTTCTCGTTCGTGCAGTTGATCGTGCACATCCCGCTGGTGCTGATATTGCTGTGGGCCTTGGGTACGACGTTGCAGTACACGCCGCCGGTCATGCCGTAAGCGATATGCGTTTGTAGCAACACCAGAAAGGACGGGTTGATCCCCGTCCTTTTTTTCGTTCGGGTGAATTATCGATAACGATTCCTATTGGGGGTTCGTTTTCATATGACTGCCAGTAATCGGCAGCCCATGGATATTCACCCGAACGAACAAGGAGAAAGGCCGCGATGTTTGCGCCCATCAACCGTTCCATGGCCCTGGCACTGGGCCTTTGCAGCACCGTCATCAGCCAGCAGGGCCTGGCCGAACAGCCGCAAGGCAACCCCACCGACGGCGTACTGGAACTTGGCTCCACCGAAATCTTCGCCCAGGGCCTGGGCAGCACCACCGAGCACACCGGGGCCTACACCACCGGCAGCATGAGCACCGCCACCCGGCTGAACCTGTCGATCAAGGACACCCCGCAGTCGGTCTCGGTACTGACCCGCCAGCAACTCGATGACTTCCAGCTCGACACGCTGTCCGAAGCCATGGGTCGGGTCACCGGGGTGACCGTGCAGCGCAACGACTCCGAGCGACCGACGTATTACTCGCGGGGCTATGCGATCAACAATTTCCAGATCGATGGCATGCTCAACACCTTCTCGGGGCTCAAGTCCGATTCTGACACCATCATCTACGACCGGATCGAGGTGGTGCGTGGCGCCACCGGCCTGACCACCGGGGCAGGCGACCCTTCAGGCACCATCGCCATGGTGCGCAAGCGCCCGACCGCGCAATTGGCAGTGAAGAGCGGCGTCAGTGCCGGCAGCTTCGACACCTACCACAGCTACCTGGACGTGGGCGGGCCACTGGCCTGGGACGGACGCCTGCGCGGGCGCACGGTGCTGGCCTATCGCGACAGCCAGTCGTTCATGGGCAAGTACGCCAGCCAGCGCGAGGTGGCCTACGGCATTCTCGAGGCGGACTTGACCGACAGCACGGTGCTTGCGGTGGGCTACGACTACCAGAACAAGCATGTGCAGGGCGCCTCCTGGGGCACGGTGCCTTACTGGAACGCCGAGGGCGGCAAGGCCAACCTGCCGCGCTCGACCAACCTGGCGACGTCCTGGTCGTCCTGGCCGCTCAAGGACCAGACGGTGTTCGTCACTCTCGACCAGCGACTGGCGGGCGACTGGCTGCTCAAGGCGGCCTACACCCATCGGCAAAGCGACACCGACGGCAAGGTGTATTACGGCGGCAATGGCTTCCCGGCGGCCGACCGCAGCGGCATGACCGCCTGGAGCAGCCACTTCGCCGGGGTAGAGAAAATGGATGCGCTTGATTTCAACCTCGCAGGCCCCTACCAGCTGTTAGAGCGCAGCCACGACTTCATGGTCGGCTATGGCGTGTCGGAGCGGCGCAACCAGTCGCCGTTCTTCGCTGGACGTGTCGATGCGCCGGGTTATTCGAATATCGGCGACTGGAAGTACATGGGCGGCATTCCCAAGTTCAGCGACTACGACACCGGGCTCGATTCGTCGCGCTCGAGCACCGAGCAGAAGGCGGGCTACATCGCCACGCGCCTGAACCCTACCGACCAGCTGCATTTTGTGCTGGGTAGTCGCTATGGCAGCTGGAAGAGCCAGAGCAAGTCGTGGAGCTACGACGCCAACCTGGCGCTGACTCGCGCAAGCCGCAGCGAGCAGACCCAGAACGACCAGTGGACGCCCTATGCGGGCGTGCTCTACGACCTGACCGAGCAATACACCGTCTACGCCAGCTACACCGATATCTTCAACCCGCAGACGGTCAAGGATGCCAGCGACCAATACCTGGAGCCGATCGTGGGCAAGGTCTTTGAGGTGGGCCTGAAAGGCAGCCTGTTCGACGAGCGCGCCAACCTCAGTACTGCGGTGTTTCGCAGCAAGCAGGACAACGTACCGGAAATCGACGACTCGGTGCCTCGTGGCCCGAATGGCGAGCAGTACTACAAGTCCGGTGGCAAGGGCGTGGTGGTCGAGGGCTTCGAGGCGGAGCTGGCGGGCGAGGTGGGCGATGGCTGGAGCATGAGCCTGGGCTACAGCTACACCCATGCCGCGCGAGGCGACAAGAGCCGCAAGGACCCGGCCCAGCCGCTGAACCTGGTGCGTTTCTCCAGCACCTATGCGGTGTCAGCGAAATGGACGGTGGGCGGTACGCTCGACTGGCAGAGCAACACCTTCGGCCTCGGCCAGCGCCCGGTGGGGCGTGATGCGGGTGGGCAGATCGTCACCGAGGAGCAGCGCATGAGCCAGCGTGCGTTCTCGGTGGTGGGGTTGATGGCACGCTATGCGTTCGATGAGCACCTGTCGGCGTCGGTGAACGTGAAGAACCTGTTCGATGAGCATTACTACAACAATTTGGGGTTCTATAACGGGGTGTATCACGGGGAGCCGCGCACCTTGATGGTGAGCTTGGACTGGAAGCTCTAGTCCTAATCAGAAACTGCGGCGCCTTCTTCGCGGCGGTTCGGCGCCCCGACAAGCCTGCTCCTACAGGTTCAGCATCGACCCTGTAGGAGCGGCCTTGGCCGCGAACACCGGCGCAGCCGGTGCCAGACACCGCAGTATCAGCTTGCCTGAGTCAACTCAGCCACCAGCGCAGCCAACGCAGCCTTACCCGAGTCATCCAGACCAAACACCGGACGACGCGGCTCGCCCACCGGCAACCCGGTCATGCCCAGCCCCGCCTTGATGGTCGCCGGCAGCCCACCCTTGAGAATGAAGTCCAGCAACGGCAGTTGGCGGTAGAACAGCGCCTGGGCCTTGGCCAGGTCACCGGCCAGCACGGCCTGGTACAGCTGCTGGTTGAGCGCCGGGATCAGGTTCGGCGCCGCAGTGCACCAGCCTTTCGCGCCAGCCACGAAGGCTTCCAGCGCCAGCGGGTTGCTGCCGTTGTAGAACGGTACCTGGCCTTCGCCCAGCAGGTGCAGCTTGTGCATGCGCTGGATGTCGCCGGTGCTCTCCTTGACCATGGTCACGTTGTCCACTTCGCGCACGATGCGCAGGATCAACTCCACCGGCATGTCGGTGCCGCTGGTGGCCGGGTTGTTGTACAGCATGATCGGCAGGTCGATAGCCGCACCGATGGTGCGGTAGTGCTGGACGATCTCTTCCGGGCTGAGCTTCCAGTAGGCGCTGGGCAGTACCATCACCGCGTCGGCGCCGTGTTGCTGGGCGAAGCGTGCACGGCGCACGGCCCCGGCAGTGGTGAGGTCGGACACGCTGACGATGCTCGGCAGGCGCCCGTCGATGTGCTCCAGGCTGTACTGGGCCACCTGCTGCCATTCACTGTCGCTCAGGTAGGCGCCTTCGCCGGTGCTGCCCAGTGGGGCGATGGACTGCACGCCGCCGTCGATCAGCCGGTCGATGGATTTGCCCAGCGCCGGCAGGTCGAGCTGCTCGCCATCCTGGCTGAAGGGGGTGATGGTGTAGCCGATGATGCCGTGGAATTCAGTGGTCATGGTTATAGGCTCCGCAAGCAAGGCATTTAAGGAATCAGTTCAGGCAGTCGGCGTGGGTACGCAGGCACTGCCGGGCGAAATAGTTGAACGAGGCCGAGTGGCGCTTGGGGCGGTCGATCCAGTCGTGGGCTTCGCGGCCCAGGGCTGGGTCGATCGGCTTGATGCTGCCGGCCGACATCGCCAGCAGTTGCAGGCGCGCGGCGCGTTCGATCAGTTGGGCGTAGATGCACGCCTGCTCGATGCTGGTGCCAGTGGAAAGCTGGCCGTGGTGCGACAGCAGGATGGCGCGCTTGTCGCCCAGGGCCTGGCTGATGATCTCGCCTTCTTCGTTGCCCACCGGCACGCCCGGCCAGGCGCCGAGGAAGGCGCAGTCGTCATACAGCGGGCACAGGTCCATGTGCGACACCTCCAGCGGCACCTCCAGCATCGACAGCGCGGCGACGTGGGTGGGGTGGGTGTGGATGATGCAGTTCACGTCCGGGCGGGCGCGGTACACCCAGCTGTGGAAGCGGTTGGCCGGGTTGGCCATGCCTTCGCCTTCGAGCACTTCAAGGTCTTCGTTGACCAGCAGCAGGTTGCTGGCGCTGATTTCATCGAAGCCCAGGCCCAGTTGCTGGGTATAGAAGGTGCCCGGTTGCGGGCCGCGGGCGCTGATCTGCCCGGCCAGGCCCGAGTCGTGGCCGTGCTCGAAGAGAATTCGGCAAGTCAGGGCCAGCTTTTCGCGCACAGTCCACGTATTATCGGCGAGCGAACCTTGCATCTGCGTCAGGGCCTTGCGCACCAGCTGGTCTTTGCTGTCTGTCAGGGTCTTGGCCATGGGGGCTATCCTCTGTGGCTGATGGAGTATCGATGCTTGGCCAGCTCTTTGCTTTGGACGGTGGGGGCGGTCAAGCGAATGACACAAGTGATCCTATATGACACAAGGTGTCATAGGCAATAGCGCTTTTTGGAGAAAATCGCGTCGCATGTCTATCCGCTTGAAACTGCTAAGAAAGAAATTGGGCGTCACCCTGGAGGTGCTGGCTGAGAAGTCGGGCATGACCAAGAGTTATCTCTCCAAGGTCGAGCGTGGCTTGAACACGCCGTCGATCGCCGCGGCGCTCAAGCTGGCCAAGGCCTTGAACGTGAACGTGGAAGAATTGTTCGCCGAGGAGCATGCCGACCAGGCGCGCTACAGCCTGGTACGCCGTAGTGGGCGCCAGGCGTTGGTCGGCGATGGCGCGGGGCCTGGGTATGCGGTGCTGACCTCCCAAGTCGGCCAGCGCAGCTTGCTGCCGTTCATCATCCAGCCACCTCGGGAATTCAGCGACCGCACCTTCAAGGAGCACCAGGGCGAGGAGTTTTTGTTCGTCCATGAAGGCCAGGTGGAAGTGGACTTCATGACCGAGCGGGTGCTGCTGGAGCAAGGCGATGCCTTGCACTTCAACGCACAGACCCCACACCGCCTGCGTTCGGTCGGTGAGCAGCAGGCGCAGTTGCTGGTGGTGGTGCAGGGCGGCGACGAGTGAGGGCCGGGCGGTGATCGAGGCCTCGCGCTTCTGGCGCGACCCGGCCTTGCCCTTCGTCGAGGCGCGGCGGGTGGGTGATGGTCGGCAAGCCTGCTATGGCGCCCATTCCCACGAGAGCTTTTCCATTGGCGTGATCACCGGCGGGCGCAGCACCTACCGCTCCGGCGGGCAGTGGTGCGAACTGGCGGCGGGTGCCACGGTGCTGATGAACCCGGGTGTGGTGCACGCCTGCAACCCCATCGAGGGCGAGGTGTGGTCGTACCTGATGCTGTTTGTCGATATGCCTTGGCTGCGCGAGCGGGGCTTCGTGCTACCGCAGGCTACCCATAGCGTGTCGCCCGCGCTTTACGGCCGGTTGCTGGACGTGTTCGCGGGGTTGTTCGACGACGGGCGGGAAGGGCGCGAGGCCATGCTGGCGGCATTCTTCGCTGACCTACCGGGGTACCTGGACGCAACGCCTGGGGCGCGCCAGGCCCAGCATCCACGACTGGACATGGCGGCAGCCTTCATTCGCGCGCACCGGCTTGACCCGCTGAGCCTGGAAGATATCTGCGCCGCTGCCGGGCTGTCGCGGGCCTACCTGATCCGCGCATTCCGCCAGCGTTTCGGCTTGACGCCCCATGGCTACCTGGTCGACCAGCGGGTGCAGCATGCTCGGGCCCAGTTGCGACAGGGAAGGAGTATCGCCGAGGTGGCGCTGGAGGCGGGGTTCGCCGACCAGGCGCACCTGCAGCGGGCGTTCAAGCAGCATCTGGCGACGACGCCTGGGCATTATCGCCAGGGTTGAGCCATGACCTTAGCCAGCAACCAGATACACCGCACTGGCCACCAACAGCACCGCCAACCCCCGGTTGAACAGGCGCATGCGCCGCGGCTCGGCCAGGTACTGGCTGATCACACTGCCAGCCCAGGCCCAGCTAGCCACCGAAACGAAGCAGATCGGCCCGTAGAGCCAGGTGAACAGCCACAGCAGCTGTTGCTCGCCCCCGGTATAGGCACCCACCCCGGCCACCGCCGCCAGCCACGCCTTGGGGTTGAGCCACTGCATCAGCGCGCCATGCCAGGCTGACGGCGGGCGCTGGTGGTGGGCCTTGCCGAGCTGCCCATCGTCGCTGGCCAGTTTCCAGGCCATGTACAAAAGAAACGCCACGCCGCCCCAGTGCAACAGGCGGCCCAGCAGAGGCCAGCGCAGCAGCAGTTCATGCAGGCCAAGGCCCACCAACACCAGCAGCAGGCAAAAGCCCAAGGTGGCACCTGCGGCGTGCGCGAGGCTGGCGCGCAGGCCGTGGCGCGAGCCGCTTCCCAGGGCAACGATATTGACCGGGCCAGGGGAGATGGAGGCCGCCAGGGCGAAGGCGGCCATGGACAGGGACAGGCTCATGAAAGGTTTCCTTGTGGTCGTTGAATGCCGGTCATCCTGGCTGACCGGCGCGCCTGGGTATTGAAGGAAAGTACCCAAGGCTATTTGTTACAGGTTTTGAAATAGTTTCCCTCTGTCGGTAAAAGCTGCTTCGATTGTAGGATCTACTCCCCATTTTCTTACCAAGGTTTATATGAGCACCTTCGCGGAGCCCCCCAGTTTCTGGCCGTACCGGCCATCCTCCCCCCGTCTTCGTGACGCTTCCCTCGTGAGTACCCGCTAATGGAATGGATAGCCGACCCCACGGCCTGGCTAGGCCTGCTCACGCTTATCATCCTCGAGTTGGTGCTGGGTATCGACAACCTGGTATTCATCGCGATCCTTGCCGATAAATTGCCGCCGGAGCAGCGTGACCGTGCCCGGGTGATTGGCCTGAGCCTGGCATTGCTGATGCGTCTGGGCCTGCTGGCGAGTATCTCGTGGATGGTGACCTTGACCGAGCCGCTGTTCGAGGTGTTCGGCAAGAGCTTCTCGGGCCGCGACCTGATTATGCTGTTCGGTGGTGTGTTCCTGCTGTTCAAGGCCACCATGGAGCTGCACGAGCGTCTTGAAGGGCATGTCACACAGGCGGCGGGCACAGTGCGCCATGCTGCGTTCTGGCCGATCATCGCGCAGATCGTGGTGCTGGACGCCGTGTTCTCGCTGGACGCGGTAATCACTGCCGTGGGCATGGTCGAGCAGTTGTCGGTGATGATGATCGCGGTGATCTTCTCCATCGGTATCATGATCATCGCCAGCAAGCCGTTGACCCGCTTCGTCAACGCCCACCCCACGGTCATCATGCTGTGCCTGGGCTTCCTGATGATGATCGGCTTTGCCCTCACCGCCGAAGGCCTGGGCTTCCACATCCCGAAAGGCTACCTGTACGCCGCCATCGGCTTCTCGATCGTGATCGAGTTGTTCAACCAGCTGGCCCGTGCCCGCCGCAAGCGCAGCTTGCAGCAGCATCGCCCGATGCGTGAACGTACCGCCCATGCGGTGCTGCGTCTGCTGGGTGGTCGCAAGGTGGAGGCCGATGAGGTGGGTGAGGAAATCGCCGACCTGGTCGAAGGTGGCGAGGAAAACGTGCTGTTCGACCGCCGCGAGCGGGTGATGATCAGTGGCGTACTGAACCTTGCGGAGCGGCCGATTCGCAGCGTCATGACGGTACGTGCCGAAGTCGACGCCATCGACCTGTCGCAGTCGCCCGAGGCGATTGCCGAGGCCTTGGCCAACTCGCCGTACTCGCGCCTGCCGTTGATCCGTGACGGTCGCATCGAGGAACCGCTGGGCTTCGTGCACAAGAAGGAATTGCTCAAGGAACTGCTGGGCGGTGGCCAGCCAGACCTTGAGAACCTGTCGCGCAAACCGCTGAACCTGCTGGAAAGCTTCAGCATCCTCAATGCCATGGAGCAGATGCGTGGCCAGTCGACCCACGTGGCGTTCGTGGTCAACGAGTTCGGTGACTTCACCGGCTTGCTGACCCTGACCGACATTCTCGAGTCGATCGCCGGTGAGCTGCCGGACGCCAGTGAGGTGGAAGGCCCTGGGATCGTCGAGCAGGCCGATGGCTTTGTGGTGAGCGGTGCCTTGAACCTCAGCCAGGTCCAGGCACGTACCGGCTTTGCCGCGCGTGCCACCGAGGACTACCAGACCATGGCCGGCCTGGTCATGAGCCTGCTGGACCGCCTGCCTGTGGTGGGCGACCGCCTGGCCTGGAACGGCTGGACCATGGTCGTGGAAGAAGTGGAGGAGCGCCGGGTTCGCCAGGTGCGCCTTACACAGGACGCCGACGCTGACGCAGCAGGTGCTTGATGCCTTCGAGCACCAGCACCATGACTGCGGCCCAGATCGGCAGGTAGGTCAGCCACTGGTCGGGGCCGATGGTCTCGCCCAGCAGCAAAGCCACGGCTACCAGCAGCACCGGCTCGACGTAGCTGAGCAGGCCGAACAGGCTGAACGCCAGCAAGCGGCTGGCCAGCACATAGGCGATCAGGGCGCAGGCACTGATCGCCCCGAGCAGTGGGATCAACCCATAAAGCCCGGGGTGCTCGGCCAGGTCCGCGGCTGACAGCGGGCCCTGTACCACGAAGTACAGGGCCACTGGCAGCAATAGGCACATGTCGCACCACAACCCCCCCAAATGCTCGGTGCCGCAGCGTTTGCGCAGCACGAAGTAGATCGGGTAGCCGATCACCACCACCAAGGTTTCCCAGGCAAAGCTGCCATGTTGGTACAGCTCGTGCCCCACCCCCAGCGCCGCGAAGCCCACCGCCAGTGTCTGCAGGCGTGACAGGCGGTCGCCATACACCAGCCGGCCGGTCATGACCATGGCCAGCGGCAGCAGGAAATACCCCATCGACACCTCCAGGCTGCGCCCATGCAGCGGTGCCCAGAGGAACAGCCACAACTGCACGCCCAGCAGCGCCGAGGTGCCCAGCATGCCCAGCAGCAACGCTGGGGCCTGGCGTACCCGGGCCAGCAGTTCGCCGACGCGCTGCCAGTCTTTGCTCAGCCACATGAACAGGGTCAGGCAGGGCAGTGTGAGCAGGGTGCGCCAGCCGAAGATCTCTTCGCCATCCAGGGGCGTCAACAGGGAGGTGTAGAAATACATCACGGCGAACAGGATGGACGCCATGACGGACGCGAAAATGCCTTTTGACACGCAGACCTCGGTAGCAAGGGGTAGGGGTGGAGTCAGCCGGGCATGATCGCAGTGGGCGTGACCTGCGGCAACCCGGAGGCGGCAGGCGGGGCCGCGAGAGCGTGCAGGAAGTCTGCCAGTGGCATTGGCCGGGCGTAGAGGTAGCCCTGCTGGAAATCCACCTGGTGACGCGCCAGGTAGTCACGCTGCACCTCGGTTTCCACGCCTTCGGCGACGATGCCCAAGTTCAGCTTGCCCGACAATTCGATGATGCTGTCGAGGATGTGCTGGGACAGCGCATCGCTACCGATCAGGGCAACGAAGCTCTGGTCGATCTTCAGGTAGTCGACCTTGAACTGGCGCAGGTAGTTGAGGCTCGACTGGCCGGTGCCGAAGTCATCGAGGGCGATCATCACCCCCATGTCATGCAGCTTTTCGAACAGCTCGAGGGTCACGGGCGTGGCCTCGATCAGCTTGCGCTCGGTGAGCTCGAGGGTGAGTACCACGCGGCCGGAGGGGAAGTGCTGGAGGAAGGTCTGGCAGTCGTCGAGCAGGCTCAGGTCGCGGCAATGGTCGGCGGTGATGTTGATGCCGATGTGAAAGCCATCCTCCATCAGTGCAGCGTAAGGGGCCAGGCCTTGGGCGGTGTGCAGCATCAGCGCGCGGGTCATGGCGACGATCTGCCCGCTGTGCTCGGCATAGGGAATGAACAGGTCAGGGCGTACCAGGCCTTCGCGGGGGTGTTGCCAGCGCATCAGCACCTCGGCACCGGCCCAGCGGTAATCGCCCTTGCGCACCACTGGCTGGAAGTACGGCAGGAATTCGTCGGCCTCCAGTGCCCGGTCTAGTTCGGCACGCGGCGACGAGGCGCGGCGCAGTTGCCAGCGACAGGCCACACCGGCCGCCAGGCCGAGGCCCAGCAGCAGGCTGAGCAGAGCCGGATAGTGGCTGTGCAGCACTTGGTGGGCCTTGCCTTCGGGGTAACCGCCTTGAATGGTGAACGGGTAACGGGCCGAGGTCAGCAGTGTCGGGGCGCTGGCGGCGGGCGGCGGTACGCCGCGATGCACCACGCCTTCCCTGTCCATCCAGTGGGTGCCGACCTGCAACTGCAGCACTTCATCGTCACCGATCAGGCGCAGGGCGGTGATCAGGTGGTCGCCATCGACCGTGGCAATCGCACCGGCGGCGCCGTTGCCGGTACGCAGTACCAACAGTGGGTGGCCTGGGGTGACCGAGTTGCCGTCCATCAGCCAGAGTCGGCCTGCCACGTAGTCGCTGTCGACCACAGGTTCCTGGTAGTCGCCGAACAGCGAGCTGCAATACAGGTTGTTGTCTTGAGACAGATTGGTCGAGCGTACGAAGGCATTGCGCGTGACCTGCTCGCGCAGGGCCAGCACCACTTCGTTGCAGGGTTTGCCGGCCAGGGGCAGCAGGGCCTGGGACGCCGTGGAGAGGCTGTCGAGAATGTGCTCGACATAACGTACCACCTGTTGTGTGGTGGCCTGGCTGCTGGCGCGCAATTCGCGCTCGATCTGCCATTGCATGATCGCCAGGCCGCACAGCAAGGGAAGTGTCCCGACCGCCCAAGGCAGTAGGGTTTGCCAGTTCCAGCGGGATTTGCGTTTAACCGAGAGGGGCATGCTGACCTAGACTTGATGAACCATAGCCTGCAAAGGATAGCCGTTTGTCGCCTTATAGGTATGGAGAACTAACGCGCGACAAAGTTTTTTACGCACTATAGAATCGCATTACGAATACAAGAATAAGATCCCCGCATTGGGTGGATCATTCCCGGCAAAAAATGGGCTCATATGGCTTACCAAGGCTTCAAAGTGCTGATTGGTGACTTCCTTTCCCGCAGTGTGAGGGGCATTCCTTGCGCTCCACCTTTCCTGTTCGACATCCAAAGCATGTGACATAGGTTTTTTACCGCTGCAGATGAGGACACGAACATGGCTGATCTTTACGAAAACCCGATGGGCCTGATGGGCTTCGAATTCATTGAACTCGCATCGCCCACCCCTGGCGTGCTGGAGCCTGTGTTCCAGGCCTTGGGCTTCACCAAGGTGGCGACCCACCGCTCCAAGGATGTGCACCTGTTCCGTCAGGGTGGCATCAACCTGATCCTCAACAACGAACCCAAGAGCATTGCGTCCTACTTTGCCGCCGAGCATGGGCCTTCGGTGTGCGGCATGGCGTTTCGCGTGCGTAACGCCCATGAAGCCTACGCTCGCGCCCTGGAACTGGGCGCCCAACCGGTGGAGATCGAAACCGGGCCGATGGAGCTGCGCCTGCCGGCGATCAAGGGTATCGGCGGTGCACCCTTGTACCTGATCGACCGTTTCGAGGAAGGCAGCTCGATCTACGATATCGACTTCACCTTCATCGAAGGCGTCGACCGCCACCCGCCGGGGGCAGGCCTGAAAGTCATCGACCACCTCACCCATAACGTCTATCGCGGGCGTATGTCGTACTGGGCCGGCTTCTACGAGAAGCTGTTCAACTTCCGCGAGATTCGCTATTTCGATATCAAGGGTGAGTACACCGGCCTGACCTCGAAGGCGATGACCGCCCCTGATGGCATGATCCGCATTCCGCTCAACGAAGAGTCGTCCAAGGGTTCCGGGCAAATCGAAGAGTTCCTGATGCAGTTCAACGGCGAGGGCATCCAGCATGTGGCCTTCCTCACCGACGACCTGCTCAAGACCTGGGATGCGCTGAAGGGCATGGGTATGCAGTTCATGACCCCGCCCCCCCAGACCTACTACGAAATGCTCGAAGAGCGCCTGCCTGGCCACGGCGAGCCGGTGGAGCAATTGCAGGCGCGCGGCATTCTGCTGGACGGTGCGTCTTCGCCGGGCGACAAGCGCCTGCTGTTGCAGATTTTCTCGGGAACCCTGCTGGGGCCGGTGTTCTTCGAGTTCATCCAGCGCAAGGGTGATGATGGTTTCGGCGAAGGCAACTTCAAGGCGCTGTTCGAATCCATCGAGCGCGATCAGGTTCGCCGTGGGGTGTTGAACGTCGAGTGATGTCATGTGTGGCGCCACCCCTTACCGGGTGGCGTCATGGATGGCCTTCTTGCGGCTGCGAAACAGGCCCCAGTAGATGAAGGCGGAGGTCAGCAGCCCAACCAAGGCGAGCGAAGGCAGGGTTTGCAGGGTTGCCTGGAGCAGTTCCTGCTGGCGGTAGCCCGCAGGGAAACCGACCTTGACGGTATAGCCATATTTCGTCGAGGCCTCGCTCTGGAAGTATTCCGCCTGGGAGGGCCGTTCGGCAGAGCGGCTGTCTCCGGCGCTCCACAGGTAGTTATCGCCGAATTCCAGCAGTAGCACCAGCCCGCTCTGAAAACCATTCAGTTCGTTACGCAGCTTGACCCCATAGGCGCTGGCGCTCACCCCCGGGTTCTTGTCTGGCAAGCGGTATTCCAGTATGGCCTCGTTGGGGACGGTGGGTACGCCGAAGTCCAGCTTTACATGTTCTCCTGGCGCGAAGTTGGGTGAGTGCAGGGCGAAGGCCGAGGCACTGCTGCAATAGGCTTGGCCGTCCTGGGTCAGCGACAGCGAATGCAGGTGGGGGCTGCGCAACACCAGCCCTTTCAGCTCGTCTTGCACGGCACGGCAAGGCTTGCCACTCAGCGGCAGCGCCTTCAATGTTGTCTGGTTGACATCGTCCAGGGCCCGATCGATGACGAACAGCGCTTCCTGTAGGGAGGTGCTGGAAACCTGTTCCAGTTTCTTGTCCAGCTGATAACCCATCACCGCCAGGCCGGAGGTGATCGGCACCAGGCCGACCGCAAGGGTCATCAGTACTTCCAGCAAGCTACGTCCCGCATGCGTGGATCTCAGCATGGCCATCCCGCTCCCAGTGTCCGCTTCATCGTGGTGGACAGCGAGGGTAGCGATACTTGCCTGGGTGAGCTGTAGGGCGGTGCTTCTGTCGCTGAAGGACCCGGGGTAAATAACTGCGGGAGTTTTACTTGGCGTGCAACTGCACCAGCACCTGCTCGGCCACCTGGGCGGTGGAGGCCGGGTTCTGTCCGGTGACCAGGCGGGCGTCGGTCACGACGAAGGGTTGCCAGGGGTCTTCATGCTTTTGGTATTGGCCACCTCTGGCCACCAGTTCGGTTTCGGTCAGAAATGGCACCACATCGACCAGCTCGGCCAGTTTCTCCTCGATATTCGAGAACCCGGTCACTTGCCGCTGCCTGACCAGCAAGCTGTTGTCGCTGAGCTTCACGTTGAGCAGCCCGACTGCGCCATGGCACACCGCAGCCACGACCCCACCGGCCTCATAGATGCGTCGGGTGAGCTCATGCAAGGCTGGGTTGTCGGGAAAGTCCCAGAGCACGCCATGCCCGCCGGCGTAGTAGATTGCGCAGTAGTCATCGGCGCGTACCTTTCCAGGTGCCAGGGTGTTGCCCAGGCGGTTCATGAACCGCTTGTCGTCATACCACTGCCAGTCCTGTTCGGTTGCCATTTGCAGGCTGTGCGGGTCGATGGGTACATAGCCGCCGCTGGGGCTGACGAAGTCCACCCCATACCCTGCCTGCTCGACCTTTTCGACGAAGTGCACGGCTTCGCCAAACCACAGGCCGGTGGCGCGCTTGAGGGTGGGGTACTTGGCCGTGTTGGTCAGCACCACCAGGATCTTGCTCTTCATCGCCACGCTCCCTTCGACTGATTTAGCCCGACATTCCGGGCGGGCAGGCAAACGTAAAGAGCATAGCCGCAGTTACCTGGGATGCCATGCGCGGCGGGCCTTGCGCCCGCTGGCCGAGGGTTGGCGTCAGTGTTCGCCGAGTATCTGCGCTACACGTTGGCGCAGGTTCGACAGTTCGAAAGGTTTGCACATCAGTTGCATGCCGGGGCCCAGGAAGCCTTCCCGAGACATCGCGGCCTCGGCGTAACCGGTAATGAACAGCACCTGCAAGTCAGGGCGCAGCGTGCGTGCGATTTCCGCCAGTTGTCGCCCGCTGGTGCCCGGTAGGCCGACATCGCTGATCAACAGGGCGATCGCTTGTGGCGAGCGCAGGATCGGCAGCGCCTCTTCGGCATCGCACGCGGTATGGCAGGTGAAGCCGTCCTCGCTCAATGCCTGGTGCAGCAGGGCGCGTACATGGGGGTCGTCCTCGACCACCAGCACCTCGCGACCGCTGCTGGCCCAGGCAGTGGCTTGCTCGCCAAGTGGCTGCGCGCTGTCGATGAAGCGCGGCAGGTACAACTCGACCCGCGTGCCACGGCCTATCTGGCTGTGCAGCGTCACATGGCCGTGGGACTGTTTGCTGAAGCCATAGACCATCGACAGGCCGAGGCCGATGCCCTGGCCTACGGGCTTGGTGCTGAAGAAGGGTTCGAAGGCGTGCTCCTGGACACTTTCGGGCATACCTTGGCCGTCATCGCTGATGCTCAGTTGCAGATAGTCGCCACTGCTCAGGCCGCCACCGGCGAAGTCATTGGCATCGATATGCAGGTTGTGGGCTTCTATGCACAAGCGCCCCCCGCTGGGCATGGCCTCGCAGGCATTGAGCAGCAGGCTCTCCACGGCATCGCGCAATTGCTGGTCGTCAGCGTCCACCGGCCACAGGCCGTTAGGCAGGTGCACCTGCAAGCGGATCGAATCGTTGAGGCTTTGCCTTAGCCGTTTGGGTTGTAGCAGCTGGCGCAGGTCCACGGACTGGCTTTGCAGCGACTGGCGCGATGAGAACGCCAGCAGCCGGTGGGTCAGTCGCGCGGCGCGGGCGACGGCTTCCTGGCCCCGCTCCAGCAGCGCTTCGATGCCCTGCGTCTTACCCTGCTTCAGGCGCCTGTCGATCAGCTCGAAGCTGCCGCCGATGCTGGTCAGCAGGTTATTGAAGTCATGGGCGACCCCGCCAGCCAGCTGGCCGATGGCTTCCATCTTGCGGGTGTGATGCTGCGCCTGCTCATTGGCCAACTGTTGCAGCAACTGGTTCTGCTGGGCCAGGCATTGCTGGTCGAACTGATCGCGGGCCAGGTACTGGCGACGCCGGGCGCGCAGGGCTTGCGCCACCAGCATCAATAGTTGCGCATCCTCGAACGGGTAGGGCAGCAGCGACAGGTTGCCCAGGCGCTCCCTGGGCGGCGCGCGCTCGGGGGCGGGGATCGGGGTGAGCAGCAGCACCGGGAGGTCGGACCACACCGGCTGCTGGTCGATGAATTGCTGTAGCGCCGATTGCTCATCGTCTGCCAGCGCCTGCTCGGCGACGATCACCAGGCCAACGCCTTCGTTCAGCCACTGGCCCAGGTGCAGCACATTGCTGGTGCAACGCCAGCCGATGCCCGCACCAGACAGCAAGTTTGAGGCGACAGTGCCCATCGACTCGGGTGCGAGGATCAACGCACGCTCATCAAGGGAAAGCGAACCCGCCAAGACGATTCTCCCGTGGCTTGAGCCAGTCGTGTATCGACCTGGCTTATCCACTGGACCACAGCGCTGCGATCAGGGTTCAACCAAGCTGTACAAGACTTTTACAAGCCCTGCTGAAGCAGCGGATCGTCAGGGTTTTGCCGCTCGAGTTCGGCCAGCAACACCTGGACGTTCTGCAGTTGCCCGGTTTCCTTCCAGTACTGGATCAACAACACCCGTGCCCGACGGTTGGCGGGCTGTTGGTCGAGCAGTGTCTGCAGCTGTTTCTGCGCCGCCTCGACCTGTTCGAGGTCGTGCAGGGTAACCGCCAGGGTGTAGCGGTAGTCGGTGTTGTCCGGTTCCAGCTCGGCGGCGCGGGAAAAGGCCAGCAAGGCGTATTCCTGCTGTTCGTGGCGGGTCAGCCAGAGGCCCAGCTGGTATTGCAGGAAGGCCGAGTCGGGGTTCTGCGCCAGGGCCTTGGCCAAGACTTCGCGAGAGGCGTCGTGCTGCCCCTGGCGTTCCAGCAGTCGCATTTGGGTGACCAGTGCGTCAGGCCTTGCCGGCTCGCGCGCAAGGCTGCGTTGCAGGGCGAGGGTAGCCTGGGGGTAATCGGCTTCGTGCAGGTAAAGGCGGGCCAGGTGCACTTGCGCCTCGGCATCCTCAGGCTTGAGCGCCAGGACTGCCTGGTATTGCTCCAGGGCCTCCTGCAAGGGCCGGAAGTACAGGCCGATGGCGTCCGGGGCCAGGCCTACGAGGGCGTCGACGGCGGCGAAGCGGACGCTTTGCTCGTCGTCTTCCAGCAATGGGCCGAGCACCAGGCTGCGTTGAGCCGGGGGCACCAGGCGGCGGATGCTTGAAAGGGCGGCGCGGCGTACCAAGGGGTCGGCGTGCTCGAGGTCCAGGCGAGCCAGTTTCAGGGCCTGGGGCGACGGGTAGTTGGGCAGTTCGTCGTAAAGTGCCGCGCGGCGGATTGGCGGTAGGTCGTCGCGTTGCAACTGTTGATAGAGCACGCGCGCAGCGCCGGGCTGGCCGTCATGGGCCTGGCGCAGGGCCTTGGCATAGCTGTGGGGTGGCAACACCGGTTGCGTGGCTTGCGGGGTGCGCCACAAGTAACTGATGGACCCTGCCACGGCAAGTGCCAGTAGCAGGGCGATCAGGTAGCGCTGACGTCTGGGCATCGGCAGGTCCGGGGTGGCATGAGCGGCAGAGCTTGGGGCAGGTGCCCTGCAAATGCAACCGATCCACCCTGGTCCGGGGCCGCTGTGCGGCCTCGGACCCGCCACCCACTCAGGTCACGTCGACCAGGACGATTTCGCTGTCTTGCACGGCGGTGACCGTGAGCAGCGTTTCCTGCTCGATGGCGAGCCCATCGCGGGCCTGGACCTGGAGCCCATTCACTTCCACCAAACCCTTGGCAGGTACCAGGTAGCCGCGACGCCCGGCGTCGAAGCGGTACTGCGCCGTTTCGCCAGCCCTCAGGGTAGCGGCCGACAAGCGGGCATCGGTGCGAATACGCAGGCTTTCTTCGTCGCCTGCACGGCCGCTGGCCAGGGTCACGAAGCCTTCGCCGCGTTCACCTTTGGGGAATGGCCGGGTACCCCAGGAAGGCGCCTCGCCGACCCGCTCAGGAATGATCCAGATCTGGAACAGACGGGTGTCGACCTTCTCCAGGTTGTACTCGCTGTGCACGATGCCGGTGCCTGCGCTCATCACCTGGACGTCGCCGGCTTCGGTGCGGCCTTTATTACCCAGGCTGTCCTGGTGGGTGATAGCGCCTTCCCGGACGTAGGTGATGATTTCCATGTCGCGGTGCGGGTGCGGTGGGAAGCCGCTGCCGGCTGCGATCAGGTCGTCGTTCCACACCCGCAGGTTGCCCCAGTGGGTGCGTGCCGGGTCGTGGTACTCGGCGAACGAGAAGTGGTGGTGGGCGTCCAGCCAGCCGTGATTGGCATGGCCCAAGGTATCGAAGGGGCGAAGTTGCAGCATGATCTGGCTCCTCAGTGCGTTTGGAATGGAGCCATAGTGCCTGTTTCAAATATCGAAAATAAGCGTAAATATCGGCTTAAAACAATCTAATTATTGGATTTGTTTGGGTGTGTATCTGCATTCGTTTCATCGCCTAATTCACTGATCTGAAAGCATTAGCTGGTGCTTTTTGCTGGATGAGGCGAACATGGCCCGCTGATTCGCAAACGCAATGGAGTAACCGTGCCGCCCAAGCTTCCCCCCACTTCACTGTCGTGGTTGCAACGCCTGGTTGTGCGCATGGTGGGTGCCGACCCAGCCCGTCTGCAGGCAGAAGCGCTGCGCCAGGCCTATGAGCGTGGGCTGGCGGATGGCCAGAAGGCTGCAAAAAAACGGCGTCAGCCCTCAGCCCCCAAACCCTCGGCGCCTGCCCAGGTGGACGCGGATGACCTGCTGTTCGATGACTGGCGACTGCCACTCACCCCAGCGTTGAAAAAGCGCTTCAAGGCGGATGTCACCCAGCGCCTGGCTGCCGATGCGCACCCCAGTAGTGCGCAGTGGAAGCTGATCTTCAGCGACACGCCGTCGACCTGCGTGGTCGCGGGCGCCGGCGCTGGCAAGTCGACCTCACTGGTGCTGCGCCTGTTGTTATTGCACCACTACCTGGGTTTCGAGCTGGACGCCATGACGGTGGTGACCTTCACCCGTGAGTCGCGCAAGGACTTCATCCGGCGCCTGCAACAGGTCTTCGCCCTCTGGCAGCTTGACTTGCCAATGCCCCAGGCACGCGAGCTGGTGCGTACCTTCCATTCGCGGATCCTGCCCATGCTGCGCAGCCTGCCTGGCCATGCCCAGACGCGGGCGTTCGAGGCGCTGGGCAGCGAGGCGCCAGGCCAGGCTGGCGAGGCCGATGACAACCCCTTCGACCTGCGCCTGAACGACACCCAGCGCCAGCACATGAACCTCTGCTACCGCGACCTGCTGCGCAGCAGCCCACGCTTTGCCGAGCTGGTCGCCGCGATGCGCCGCGAAGCCTTGCAGCTCAAGCCCCTGGACCCGGACCACCCGGATGTGCAGAAGCGCGTGCAAGTAACCCAGTTGGCCGCGCAGCGCGACGAGGAGCTGTGCGATGTGATCGAGGACCTGTGGTTCGCAGCTGGCGCGTGGCCCATGCCCGGCATCACGCCCTGCCGGGAAACCGTGACCATTCGCGGCAGCCGTTTCCATGTGCATGGCCGCCTCGAGGGGCTGGATGCTTGGGTGGTGCTGGGCTTCGATCCCTCTGAAAGCGCCCAGTATCAACGCCCTGGCGCCAAGCTATCGGTGCGTGCTGAGTGGGCTGTGAAGCGCACCCTGTTTCAAGCTTTCTGCAATAAACCACTGATATGGTTGGATAACTATGGGGCGGCGAAGCGCCTTTCGGCCACGTTGGCCGGCGATGCCGTGGCCGGTCCTGGCTTCGAATACAAGGTCAAGGGCGAGCTGGCCGCCACACCGCTGCTCGATGCCTTCGTGGGCGCTGCGGGCTTCATCGAGAACCTGGGCCTGGATGTCGGTGAGGCCGTCGCGGGCATGCGTTTCCCGGCGGATGACGGCGATGCGGCGTTCTTCGAGGCCCTGGCACTTTACTGGAAGGCCTTCGAGGCTTACCTGCAGGCCCAGACCCCGCCGGTGATGACCTACAACCGCATGTTCGCGCACTTCGGCGAGCGTAGCCCGGAAAACCTGCAACAACTGCCCGCTGCACTGTTGCGCCCAATGGCGCACCTGCTGATCGATGAATTCCAGGATGTCTCACCGCAGGTCGTCAGCTGGCTGCGCGCAAGCCTTGCGGAAGTTCGCCGGCGCGGCGAAGCCCTGCATGCGGGGCGCAGCGCCGTGCACAGTTCGGTGATGTGCGTGGGTGACGACTGGCAATCGATCTACGGCTGGCGGGGCAGTTCGCCACACTACTTCATGGCCTTCGCCGAAACCTTCCCGTCACCGGCCAATACCCAGGTGATGCTGGTGGAGAACTACCGCAGCCAGCAGCACATCATCGATGCCGCCGAGCACCTGGTCAAAGGCGCGTCGGCCATTCGCGGCAAGAAGGCCAAGGCCGCGGGGCAGGCGGCGACACTTGCGAAAGTGCCGGTGAGGGTGTTCGAGCGTGATGAGGCAGCGCTCGGGCGCACGCTGGTCGAACATTACCAGCAGGGCGATTCAGTGATGATGTTGTATCGAAAAAGCTCTGATAAAGCATTGATTTCTGAGCATATATCTTCTGTTGTTAAAGTGGATTCCAGATTGCCTGCGCCTCAGCGTCGGCTGCGTGAGCTCACCTATCACAGTGCCAAGGGCTTACAAGCCGATGTGGTGTTCCTGCTTGGCGACTGCCAGTACCTGACGAGCTCGCCCTACAAGAACCAGGTGTACCGCATGGCGGGTGTCGGTCGAGCCGACGATACGCAGCCGTTCGATACCGCGCAGAAGGAAGAGGTGCAGCGCTTGGCCTATGTCGGGGTGACCCGGGCGATCAAGCACTGCTACTGGCACGTGGAGCCCAGCGATGGCGAGGCAGCCAAGCTGCCCCGCGCATCCAGCCGGGTCGAGGGGGAATTGCCGTGCTTCGAAGACCTGCGCGAGCGCTAGTCGTTGACGTCGTTGCTGGTGGTCAGCTCCAGCAGCAGTTCATCCTCGGCGCGTTGCCGGGCAGCGCCAAAGCGTTGCCAGGCTTGCAGCAGGGTCTGCTCGTCGAGGTCAGGGTCCAGCGGTAGCATCGAGCCATCTTCGCCAAGCGGGCTGTTGCCCAAGGCATCGGCCAGGGCTTGCACGATGTCCGCGGGTAATGGGCCTTGGCCGTCGTCGTGCAGCCCAGCGAGGTAGTCGGCACCCGCAGCCCGGTACGTCGGCATCTGCGCTTTCGCGGTAGACCATCCATTCCAGCTCCAGGCTGCTGAAGGCATCTGCACCGGCATCACCGCAGGTGGCGGGGAACTGCTCTGCCAGGGTTTCAAGACTCTCACGCAGCGCGGTGTCTTCACCCAGCGCATCGACCAGGCTCCATACTCGCCCCCCGACAGCGTTGGTATACCGCTGGGCTTCGTCCGACGCCCCCTGGCGGTCCAGCACATCGGTGAGCGCGCTGTTCCGCCCGTTTTCGAAGAGGCTGTCCCAGCGCGATTGTTGCGCCACTGTACCGGCGCCACGCCCAGCGGGTTGCCCTCAGTAACAGGCGGGTCAGGTGCACTATGTCGCCCATGCGTGCGGCCATCTCCGGCGTTAGGGTGATGGCGTTGTCATGCAGGTCGAGCACTTCCAGTCGCAGGCCCTCCAGGGTCGCCAGGCAATTGCCGGCTCCAGGTAGGCAGTCGTCGGGTAAGGGTGGCTTGGTGGTAGGCGCGGGTGGGGGGCGGGCATCGTGGGCTCTCCGGTTCAAAGGCCCACAATCCAACCGCTGCAAGTCTGCGGGGGTGCTGTAGCATGCTATCGGCCTGGCCAGCACCTGGGCCACACTGCTAGGGTCAACTGATGTTTTTACAGGGAGCCGCCATCATGCGACCGTTCAGCGTCAACCACATCGACCATCTCGTGCTGCGTGTCAGCGACCTGTCGCGCAGCATAGTGTTCTACCAGGAACTGCTGGGTTGCGAGGTCCGCCGCATCCGCGAGGACCTGGGCATGGTCCACCTCGCGGCAGGCACGGCCATGATCGACCTGGTCAGCCTCGACGGCCCACTGGGGCGCCCTGGCGGGGCCGCGCCGCAGCGCGAAGGCCGCAACCTGCATCATTTCTGCCTGCGTATCGAGCCCTTCGACGAGCAGGCGCTCAGCGCCTACCTGCAGTCTGCCGGGGTGTTGGTCGAGCCTGCCGAGAAGCGCTACGGCGCCGAAGGCGAGGGGCTTTCGCTGTACTGCTACGACCCCGATGGCAACCAGGTCGAGCTCAAGGGCCCGGTAGGCCAGAGCCGCTCATAAGCGTATATAGCTATTCGCCATGCTGGCGAGTGGATATCCCCGCAAAGCCGATTATGCTTCAACGTACCTTGCTGCGATCCTGGGCGGTCCGCCTTGTCGTGCTTCGCGCAACCGTAGTCCTGTATCAGCCTAGGGGCCTGGGTGCGGCAATACTGGTGAGGTGCTCCGGCCTAACAAGAACAAGACGGAGGCAACCCATGGCGGCAATCGACAGCACCTCGACGGGCAGTGCGCCCCAGCGTGGCATGAGCAAGGAGGAGCGCAAGGTCATCTTCGCTTCATCCCTCGGTACAGTGTTCGAGTGGTACGACTTCTATCTCTACGGCTCGCTGGCGGCGATCATCGCCAAGCACTTCTTCGCCGGCGTCAACGAAACCACCGCGTTCATCTTCGCCTTGCTGGCCTTTGCGGCAGGCTTTGCCGTGCGGCCGTTCGGGGCGATCGTGTTCGGGCGCCTGGGCGACATGATCGGGCGCAAGCACACCTTCCTCATCACCATCATCCTCATGGGTGTGTCGACCGCGATCGTGGGGCTGTTACCCAGCTACGCCACCATCGGCGTGGCCGCGCCGATCATCCTCATCACCCTGCGCCTGCTGCAAGGCCTGGCGTTGGGCGGCGAGTACGGCGGGGCGGCTACCTACGTGGCCGAGCATGCGCCGCCCGGCAAGCGCGGCTTCTTCACCTCGTGGATCCAGACCACCGCGACCCTGGGCCTGTTCCTGTCGCTGCTGGTGATCCTCAGCTGCCGCACCATCCTGGGTAACGAGGCGTTCGAAGCCTGGGGCTGGCGTATTCCGTTCCTGCTGTCGATCCTGCTGCTGGCGGTGTCGGTGTACATCCGCCTGCAACTGAACGAGTCGCCGGTGTTCCTGAAGATGAAGGCCGAGGGCAAGGCGTCCAAGGCGCCGCTGACCGAGTCGTTCGCCCGCTGGGACAACCTCAAGGTGGTGATCATGTCGCTGCTCGGCGGCACTGCCGGGCAAGCGGTGGTGTGGTACACCGGGCAGTTCTATGCGCTGTTCTTCCTGTTGCAGACGCTGAAGATCGACCCGCAGACCGCCAACCTGCTGATTGCCGGTTCACTGTTGATCGGCACGCCGTTCTTCATCATCTTCGGCAGCCTGTCGGACCGCATCGGGCGCAAGAAGATCATCATGGCCGGCTGCATCATCGCCGCGCTCACCTACTTCCCGATCTTCAAGGCGCTGACCGAGTACGGCAACCCTGCGGTGTTCGTCGCCCAGGAGCAGAACCCGGTGGTAGTGGTGGCCGACCCTGACCAGTGCTCGTTCCAGTTCGACCCGGTGGGCAAGGCCAAATTCACCAGCTCCTGCGACATCGCCAAGAGCTTGCTGGCCAAGCGCGCCATCCCTTATGAGAACGAACGCGCAGAGCCTGGCACGGTGGCGCAAATTCGCATTGGCGAGCGGGTACTGCCGAGCTTCGACGGCAGCAGCCTGGCTGCGGCCGACTTCAAGACGCAGAACGACGCCTTCGTCGCCACCTTGAGCGGTGCGCTGAAGGAAGCCGGTTACCCGGAAAAAGCCGACCCTGCGCAGATCCACTACCCGATGGTGCTGTTGCTGCTGACCATCCTGGTGATCTACGTGACCATGGTCTACGGCCCGATCGCGGCCTGGCTGGTGGAGCTGTTCCCCACACGCATCCGCTACACCTCGATGTCGCTGCCGTACCACATCGGCAACGGCTGGTTCGGCGGTTTCCTGCCGACCGTGGCGTTCGCCATGGTGGCGGCCACCGGGGATATCTACTACGGGCTGTGGTACCCGATCGTCATCGCGGTGATGACGGCGGTGCTGGGGATCTTGTTCCTGCCAGAGACCAAGGACCGGGATATCAACCACGACTGAGGTAAAGGGAAAGGGCCGCATTGCGGCCCTTTCTGCTTAATCGCGCAGGGTAAACCGATACCCCACGTCCACCCCCGCACAGTCATTCTTGCGCCAGGTCTTCTTCAGCACGAACTCGAACGCCGGCTCGAACAGTCCGTCGCGCCACACCGCGCCGCCCAGCACCTCCACGTCGTACCAACCATTCTCCAGCTCGATGATCGGCCGCCCCGGTTCCTGGTAGCGCGCCAGCAGGTCGCCCAGGGTCTTGGGTGTGAAATGCTGCAGGATGCGCCAGGTGAACAGCATCACTGCCCGGTTCTCGACCCGCAGCACGTAGCCCGCGCGCCGGTGCTGCACACGGTTGCCCGGCTCCAGCAATGCCGGCGTCGGCTCGCCAACGCTGAAGATGATCCGGTAGGGCAGGTTCTCGATACCCGCCAAGGGCAGGACCACGCCCTCGAGCACCGCCTGGTCGCCGATATCGCTGCTGGTGAAGGCCCGGGCCAGGTCGTTGGGCAGGTCGTGGTCTTGCTTGAAACGTTCGAGCAGCTGGATGTCGGCGACCAGGAAATAGTCGACCAAGTCGTTGAGGACTTCGCTGAATTCATAGCGCATCGGGTTTTTTCCTTGTTCTAGGTGCGCTTTTGGGAAGGGTGCGCTCAATGGCGCTGGGCGATCTGGATCAGGTTGCCGCAGGTGTCGTCGAACACCGCCACGGTCACTGGGCCCATGGCAGTGGGCGGTTGGGTGAACTGCACGCCGGCAGCGCACAGGCGGGTGTATTCGGCCTGGATGTCGCGTACGGCAAATGAGGTGGCGGGAATACCATCGGCCTTGATTGCTGCTTGGTAGGCCTGGGCAGCAGGGTGTGAATTGGGCTCTAGCAGCAACTCAACGCCATTGGGGTCGTTGGGCGAGGTCAGGGTCAGCCAGCGGTGACGTCCCATGGGAACGTCATGCTTGGGCTCGAAGCCCAGTACGTAGTGATAGAAAGACTGGGCTTTGGCTTGGTCGTCTACAAAGAGGCTGGTGACAACGATCTTCATGGCAGTTTCCCTTTGCTCGATAAGGTATCTCCGTGAAGTAAAGACGCTTCATTGGCCTTGGCCAGTCGTGGAGGCGCTTTGTTGTCTCACCTCGGGAATAGCGGGGTGGCGCAACCCAAGCTCCTCTCTTTCCTGCGCGGGGAACAGTGAGTCGGCAGCCCACCAAGCCGCGTTGCGAAAGGGTTGTGCGGGCGTGTCGACGTAGTTGTCCAGCAGCTCGTCCCAGCCTTCACGGGCATCGTCCAGGCGACCGGCCTGCACGTGTTTGTGAAGTTGTCGCCACAACAGCTGAAGTCCGTTGAGGTGACGATTGACTTCATCGACCCGTTCACTGAGGCAGAGTACTTCGACAGTCATTTCGCCACGCTCATCCCGGCCTTCTACGGTCCACTTCCAACTGCCTTTGGGCTTGGTACGGTCGACTGGCATCCATTGTAGATGCTCGAACGGGTTGTCGTGTCGAGGGTCTATCAACAAACGTCGCTCATGATGAGTGACGTAATGCTCCTGCGCTATCTCGTCGGCACTGGGGCGACAAGGTGTCGAGATACGCTCATAGCCTGCTTCAATGGGAAATCGACTTCCCTTTCGACCGTTCATGTTACAGCGGTCACAGGCGAAATAGAGGTTGCTCCAGGTCCAGGCCATCCACCAGTAATGGGTATTTATGCCGACCCAGCGGCCATCGACTTTGTCTTCGGCTCCTTTTTTGGGACGGAAGTGCTCAACAGGGCGCTTAAAAGGGTCCTCGTTTTTCTCGCAGAATGCGCACTTGCCATGTTGACGGTCCCGCAAATCGGGCCTGGCTACTTGATAACCTGTGTCCAACAGCTTAGTGAAGTCCTCATGACCCGTACCGTGGTTGTTGAAGGCTGTGATTGCTGCTGGGAGTCGCTCTTCACGGCTGGCTTTGAGCGTTTCAGGCTCGTCACCTAGATCGAGCCTAATCATCGATAGAGGCTCCCGGTTTGTCGCTCAGTGGTGTGGCGAGATCGGTGATCAAGGCGGCCGTAAGCTTAGCCCTCAAGCTTTCCATCTTCTTCTGTTGATGCGGCGTGCGATGCGGGTTAGTCGCCAGGGCGGTGTAGCTGCGCAGCGCCTCACCGTGGGCATTCAGGGTCAGGCCCTCCAGGCCGAAATACGCCTGGTACATTTCGGTGCCTGTCATCGTCCGTGGGTCAGGCTGGGTGTGCAGGTCGGCAGGCTTGTCGACGGGGTCCCACTCACCGGTATCCGAGTCGGGAGTGATACGGCAGACATCACCGCTGCTGGGGTCAGCATGGACGCGAATGATTTCTTCTGGAGACAGTGAGGCGAGCACAACCGGACTGTGAGTTGTGGCGATGAACTGCAATTTCGGGAAGGTTTTGCGTAGCGCTGGGATCAAACGTGCCTGCCAGGTAGGGTGCAGATAAAGGTCGATTTCGTCGATCAGCACCAGGCCCTCAAAGTCCTGAGGCTGAAGCCCAATATCGCTGTCGCGGTGCGCCTCCAACAGAATGTGACCTACCAGGTCGGCGATCCAGGCGATCGTCGATTGATAGCCATGTGCGAGGGCAATACCAGGGATTTTGACCGGCTTACCTCCCATCGTTTGCTGGAAGCGCTCGCGCTCCAGAAGATCGGATGATTTCGTGACACCGCCATTGCCGCGCATTTCCAGGTTGGCAAGATCCTCTGGTAGCACGCCGGTATTGATGATCGTGCGCTTGAGTACATCGGTATAGGCACGTGCTTTGGCCCCCTCGTAGTGACCGAGGAAGCTCGTGCTGGTAAGGGGGTACTGTGAATCGAACAACGGCTTCATGCGATCCACGGAGGGGCGAACAAGGTCAGGTACGCGACCTGTCGCCGGGAGGGTCCGGTGCAAGCCATAACCAATGACGAACCAAAGGTGCAGCTCCCTGGCACGGGCAAGATCCAAGGGGTCTTTTTCGACCAGGCGCCGCTCGTCTATGTGGTAGTACGCCGCTGCACGGATGGAGGTTTCTTCCGGGTCCAGGCTGACATTCGATTTCAGTCGAACCCCGGCGGGGGGCTTTTGCTCGAGGAGCGGGTGGCAAGTGCCGTCCAGCAGGGCTGACGGGGTAAAGTCGAAGTCCGCCTCGATGGTCATTGGCTGGTCCTGACGCCGGTCAACCAACAGGGCGAATGTATTGCTGGCCAGGTCATTCACGCGCAGCGTGCCCGCCGATGCCAAGGCAATGGCCTGAAGAATGCTGGTCTTGCCGGTGCCGTTCTCGCCGATGATCACTGTCCACATCCTGGGCTTGCCATTGTCGTCGGTGAACGTCAGGCGAAGGTCTCGAAGACGTTTTAGGTTCTGAACGTTCAAGGAACGGATGTACATGGTCGCCTCACTGGCACAGCAAGTTTGAATGCTTGAGCGTAGCTATCTGGCCGCTTTCAGCGCGGGCCGCTATGGGCAGGAATGATACCTGAAGCCCTGAACTATCGGTCGCTCAGTACCCTGAATCGGGGAAATTCTCGGGGGTATTTCCCCATCTGTACGACTTGATCGACTCAACTTATTGAAATAAATGAATATTTTTAATGGCATGCGCCTTGCTCCGGCCCTTCGCAGAGTCCCTGTGTCCCCCGGAGGTGCAGCATGAAGACCCCGCTCAAAGGCTCCGTCCTGACGTCCCTCATGCTGGCCCTTGTGGGTTGGCAGGTTACCAGCGAAGCGGCGGTGCAGTGCCAGCGCAATCTGGTGGCCAACGTGGTGGCGCTGGACCAGCCGCTGATGTTCAACCGCCTTGGCGCGCAGAACGCCAATGGCATGATGTTCGCCCTGCGCCAGGATGTGGTGGACGAAAACCACGTGCCGCTGACCAAGGGCGGCGCCGCTGTGCCGGGCAAGGTCACCCTGCGCCCGGACAAACGCCCGCGGCCCATCGTGCTACGGGTCGGCGCAGGTGACTGCCTGACGGTCAACCTCACCAACCTCTTGGCCTACCAGGCCAACCCCAACAAGCACGGCATCGACCACGACGAGCACGAAGTCGAGGGTGAGGAAGACGAGGGCGTCGAGATCGAGAACGCAGGCGATGAAAACTTCGTCGCCGACGAACAGGTCACCGACCGTCACGTGGGCTTCCAGGTCAACGGCCTGCAAGCGGTGAACAGTATCGGCGATATCGCCGCCAACACCGGGCGTAACGGCAACTTCCTGATCGCCCCCGGCGCCAGCCGCAGCTACACCCTGTATGCCGAGCGCGAAGGCGCTTTCGCCGCCACCAGCCTGGGCGCCACTTTCGGCGGCCAGGGCGGGGCGGGCAACGTCGCCAATGGCCTGTTCGGCCAGGTGGTGGTGGTGCCCAAGGGCGGGCGTACCTACCGCAATACGCTGACCGAAGAGGAAATGCGCCTGGCCACCACGGGGCGTACGGCCACTGGCCAACCGGTGATCGACTACGAGGCGCGCTACCCGCAAGTGGAGCCCTGGATTACCGAAGGCAAGGCCGGCAAGCCGGTCATCGCCATGGTCGATGGCAACGAGATCCTCAACAGCGAAACCGATGCCATTGTCATGGGCCCCAACCCCGATGGCAGTTTCCCGCGCAGCACCTACCCCCTGGAAAGCCTCGGCAAGCGCAACCCGGCGATTCCCAATCGGCTCGAGGCGTTCCGCGACTTCGCCGCGCAGTTCGCCGACGAGGTGGCCACCACCCAGGCTTTCCCAGGCTATTGGGCAGACCCGGTAATGGGCCATGTGCTGGAACCGGCCCGCGACTCGTTCATGATCAACTACGGTTCCGGCGGCATGGGCGCAGAAGTGGTCGCCAACCGCCTGGGCGTGGGGCCGATGCACGATTGCCTGTCGTGTGCCTACGAGGAGTTCTTCCTGAGCTCCCACACCGTCGGCGATATCGGCACCCTGGTGGACGTACCGGCTAACGTCGGCCTTGAACGCATCCGGCCCGGCGAAGTGCCGCCAGCCAGCGCGGTAGGGGTCAAGGCCAGCATGGCGCTGTACCCGGCAGAACCTGCCAACGTGCACCACAGCTACATCGGCGACTTCACCAAGTTCCGCAACACCCACAACGGCCACGAGCAGCACATCTTCCACCTGCACGGGCACCAGTGGCTGTTCAACCCTAACGACGACAACTCCGACTACATCGACGCCCAGGGCATCGGTCCGGGCGTGGGCTACACCTACGAAATCGCCAACGGCGGCTCGGGCAACCGCAACCGAGTGGCGGGCGATGCCATCTACCATTGCCACTTCTACCCGCACTTCGCCCAGGGCATGTGGGCCATGTGGCGCGTGCACGATGTGTTCGAGGCGGGCACGCGCCTGGAGGTGAGCGGCGAAAGCGAAGACGGCTTCCACACCACGCCGTTCGCCCTGCGCAGTGGCAAGCCAGCCGCTGGCGCGCGGGCGCTGCCGGACGGCGAGATCGTCGCCGGCACGCCGATTCCGGCAATCGTGCCGCTGCCAGGCAAGGCCATGGCGCCGATGCCGGGCAAGGTCGTGGTGGTGCCCAAGCTCGCCGAAGAGGGGGTGGCCGAGCACGACGACGATGAAGAGCAGGAAGGGGGGGACGAGCATGGCGCCGCACCACGGGCCGTGGGCTCGCTGGCCCTGGTCGACCGCAGCGAGACCAACCGCAACGCCGACGGCAGCCTGAAGAACCCCGGCTTCCCATTCTGGATCGGCGGTATGGAAAGCAGCGTCGGCCAACGTCCGCCAACCCCACCGCTGGACATGCTAGACCCCGCGCTGGCGCGCCAGCTCAAAGACAGCGGCAACGCGCTGTGGGCCAACCTCGACGCCAACCAAGTCGATGGCTGGGACGGCGGCCTGGGTCGCCACGCCCTGGACGGTGTTTCCGCCGGTGGCGAGGCGGTGACCACCACCACCCGCCTGGACTTTTCCAAGGTGGTGCACAAGGCCAAGCCCATCTACCTGCCCGAGCAGGGCACCGACGTCGAGCAGGCCGCCATGCAGTTCCACGCCAAGGCCGAGCACCCAAGCTTCGCCCTGGTACCCGGCAGCGCCCCGGTAGCCAAGGCATTTCGCACCAACGGCGCGCTGCCTACTGCCGGCGCGCCGTTCTACGAGCCGTGCATGGACGACCGCGGCAAGCGCCTGACCCAAGCCTCGGGCCTGGGCGAATATTTCAGTGGCGAAAGCCTGGGCGGCCTGAATTTCCGTGGCGCCTCCACCTTCACCGCCGACCGCCCGCGCATCTACAAGGGCGCCAACATCCAGTTCGACGCGGTATACAACAAAGTGGGCTACCACTTCCCGCAAGCGCGCATCCTCACCCTGTGGGAAGACGCCTGGCCGGTGATCACCAAGCAGCGCCCGCCAGAGCCGCTGGTGATGCGCATGAACACCTTCGACTGCACCATGTACCAGCACACCAACCTGATCCCGTCGTTCTATGAAATGGACGACTACCAGGTGCGCACGCCCACCGACGTGATCGGCCAGCATATCCACCTGCCCAAGTGGGACCTGACCGCCGCCGACGGCTCGGCCAACGGCTGGAACTACGAAGACGGCGTGCTTTCGCCCGGCAGTGTGGTCGAGCGCGTGCATGCCATCCGCAGCTTCAATGGCTGTACCGAAGGCGACACCCGCGACGGCACCGAGGCCTGCCCGAAGGCCAAGCAGCACCCGTACTTCGGGCGCTTCGGCCGGGCTGACTGGCTGGGTGCGCGCACCGCCATGCAACGCTGGTTCGCCGACCCGCTGATCAACGTGCACAACGTCGACCGGGGCCTTGGCACCATCTTCACCCACGACCACCTCGGCCCCTCGACCCACCAGCAGCTTGGGCTGTACGCCACCGTGCTGGCCGAACCTGCCGGCTCCACCTGGTACCACGCCGAAACCGGCGAGCAGCTGTACAACCCGGCCGTGCGCCAGGACGGCGGACCGACCTCGTGGCAGGCGGTGATCCAGACCGGCGACCACGACGGCGATGGGCGCAACGACAGCTATCGCGAGTTCTTCCTGGAATACAGCGACTTCCAGCATGCCTACGAGGCCGGCGTTTACGTGGGGGCAGGCCCTGATGGCGTGCCCAATGGCCAGGCCTTCCCGGCCACCGCCGACAGCTTCCGCTACGCCATCAACCCACCGGTACGCCAGGCTGCGTCCAACCTGCTCGAATCGGTGGTGGAGTCCCGTGGCGGGCTGAGCCCCGGCTGCCCGACGCGACCTTGCCCGCAGGCGATCTCGGTGGATGACCCCGGCATGTTCGTCGTCAACTACCGCAACGAACCGCTGGCCCTGCGCGTGTTCGACCCCAACAAGGTCGGCCCGGACGGCAAGCGCGGCATGCAGGCCGACGGCCTGGGCGGTGACCTGGCCTATGCCCTGCAAAGCCGCACCGACCGGGCGATTCCAGCGATGAACCTGGCGCCTTCGGCCATCACCTCGGCGGTCGGCCCCACCGGCGGCACCACGCTGTTCCCGCCACACGTGAACAAGGGCAGCGAACCGGGCGACCCGTTCACCCCGATGCTGCGCACCTACTCCGGCGACAACGTGCGCCTGCGCATGCACGCTGGCGGCCACGAAGAGGAGCACAACGTCACCCTGCACGGCGTGAAATGGCTGCAAAACGGCTCGGGCTTCGGCAGCAGCTCCAACTCGGGGTGGAAGTCCTCGCAGATGGTGGGCATTTCCGAGCAGCTGGGCTTCATGGCGCCGGTGTCGATGATCTCCAGCTCTGCGGCCACCAACGGCGACTACCTGTACTCGCTGGATGCCGCCCTGGAAGGCTACTGGAATGGCATTTGGGGGGTGATGCGCAACTACACCGCGCAGCGTCCGGACCTGTTCCCGCTGCCGAACAACCCGCAGCCGGTAGCCATGCGCAACACCGTGGCCTTCGATGGCATCTGCCCGCGCACCACGGCCAACCCCAACGGCATCGGCACCCGGCCGACGGTCAAGCGCAGCTATGAAGTGGTCGCGGCGCTGGCCAACGACATCCTCGAGAACCGCCATGGCGTGAGCATCAGCGACCCAGCCGGCGTCGGCCAGCATGTCGGCGGCCCGCTGAAAGCCAATGGCGGCACCCTGGTGTTCAACAGCCGTCGCACCAGCATCCCGCTGGCCACCGTCACCGACGAGGAAGACGGCACCACCTTCACCATCGGTGGCCACAGTGCGCCATTGCACGACCCCACCGCCGTGATGTACGTGCGCAAGGCCGACCTCGACGCCACCACTGGCAAGCTCAAGCCCGGCATCCCGGTAGAGCCCCTGGTGCTGCGCGCCAATGCCGGCGACTGCATCAGCATCACCCTGGAGAACCGCCTGCCGCTGGTCATGCCCGACCTGCCCAGCACCGCCGTGATGCAGAACGTGGTCAAGCGCGACCGCAATGGCAGCGAGGGCTCCACGGCGTTCAACAACAACCTGATGCGCCCGTCCAGCCACGTGGGCCTGCATGCCCAGTTGCTGGCCTACGACATCACCAAGTCCGATGGCACCAACGTTGGGACCAATCCGATCCAGACCGTGCCACCGCGTGCCGGCAACAGCGGCGCCTACCCCAGCAAGGTGTACCAGTACTACGCCGGGCACCTGGAGCGCGAAGGCAAGCCGGTGCTGCAACTGGGCCGCACGGTGGACAACATCAACACCACGGCCATCGAGTTCGGCGGCCTGAACCTGACCCCGGCGGATCTGATCAAGCAACCGCAGAAGGGCCTGGTGGGTGCGATGAGCGTGCTGCCCCAAAGTGCCACCTGGACCGAGGACGGCGCCAGCCGCGCCCAGGCCACGGTCAAGGCGACGGGGCTGGCCGACTACCGCGACCTGGTCACCGTGTGGCAGCGCTCGCTGAACATGCGCTGGGCCGATGGCCGGCCGGTGGCGGGTATCGCCACCGAAGGCAACGGCGTGCCGGGCGATCCGAAGGACAACGGCAACATGGCCATGAACTACAAGACCGAGCCACTGTGGCTGCGCTTCGGCCTGGCCCCTGACGCGCCATTCGGCCGCGCCGATGGCCATGGCTTCGGCGACGTACCCAACGCTCACATGGCCTACAGCAACGCCCTGATCGGCGGCGACCCGCAAACCCCGGTGCTGTGGGCCAAGCCTGGCCAGCCGCTGCGCAGCCACGTGCTGATGCCCAGTGGTGGCAGCCGCGGCATCACCTACCAGCTCGACGGGCACCTGTGGCCACTGCATGCCTACCAGCCCGAGAAAAGCGACCTCGATGGCCACCCCATGGGCTTGCCAGGCATCGGTTCGGTGCGCTTTGGCTACAACCCGATGTCCATCTACGTTGGCGCCCAGGAGAGCGTGCTGCCGGCGGCGCACTTCAGCTTCATGCTGCCCAGCGCCGGTGGCGCCAACGCCGTGCCCGGCGACTACCTGTTCCGCGACTACGCCGCCTACGGCAACGTCTCCGGGCTGTGGGGGATCTTGCGGGTAACCCACGAAACGCCGCCGGCCACGGCACCGGCGCAATGAACCAGGGGGAGTGCGAGCCATGAACAAGAAGATGCGTCCCGCCTACCTGGGGGTATTGCTGGGGATTGCGCTGATCGGCCTGGGGGTCGCCTACGACGAGCTCTATTGCGACCCTCGCGAATTGCTGCAGGAGCCTGCCGACCCGCAGGCCCTGCACCGGCTCAGCCGCGACGGGGTAACTGTGGAGTTCGAAGCACGCCCATTGGCTGGAGAGGTGCTGCGCGAAGGTGGCTTTGCCAACGTGCGCTTCAAGGTGCGCGACCAGGCCAGCGGCCAGCCACTCTCGGGCATGGCCCCGGGCGCCTGGATCGACCCGGCGCAGTCGGCCCCGGTGGGTGACCGCGACAGCAGCTGCAAGGCGCGGGTGGCGCTGTTCCTGAAAAGCAGCATCGGCGCACGCCCGTTGCTGGACCTGAACAGCTACTTCCTGCTGGTGCTGAACAAGGACGCCAGCCTCACGGTGATCGACCCTACGGTGTCGGTGGGCGGGGTCACCAGCACCCTGGCGCGCATCGACCTGCCTGGGCGGCCCATGGATTGGGTGGCCAGTGGCGACGACAAGCAGGTGTTCGTGTCCATGCCCGAGCGTGGTCAGGTGGCGGTGGTCGATACCGAGACCTTCCGTCATGTAGCCACCCTTGAGGCCGGCGACCAGCCGCTGCGTGTGGCCCTGCAACCCGACCAGCGCCGCCTGTGGGTCGGCAACAACAGCGACGACCCGGCCAGGGGCGGGGTGACGGTGATCGACGTGCCCAGCCGCAGCACGCTCAAATCCTTCGCCACCGGCTCCGGGCACCACGAAATCGCCTTCAGCGCCGACTCGCGCTATGCCTTCGTCAGCAACCGCGATGGCGGCACCCTGAGTGTTATAGACACCGCCGAGATGCGCCTGGCCAAGACCCTCGAAGTCGGCCCACACCCGCTGTCGGTGGCGTATTCGGCGTTGTCCCAAGCGGTGTATGTGGTCGATGGTCGAGAAGGCAGCGTGCGGGTGATCGATGCGCGCAGCCATCAGCTGCGCCATGTGGTCCAGGCCGAGCCGGGCCTGGGGCCGATGCGCTTCAGCAGCGACGGGCGCTACGGCATCGTGCTCAATACCCTGGAAAACCAGGCTTTGGTGATCGACGCCAGCAACGACCGCTTGATCCACCGCATTCCGGTGGCGGCCGAGCCGTACCAGCTGACCTTCACCAAGGGGTATGCCTACGTGCGTGGGTTGGCCTCGCCGAAGGTCAGCATGATCAACCTGTCCAGCCTCGGCGAAGGGCGCCAGCCGATCGTCCAGGGCTTCGAGGCCGGCCCCGCAGCACCGCGCCAGGCCGGCGACCTGCCGCTGGCCCAGGGCCTGAGCGTGGCCCGCGACGACAACTCGGTGTTCGTGGTCAACCCGGTGGACAACACCACCTACTTCTATGCCGAGGGCATGAACGCACCGATGTCCGGCTACAACAACCGCGGCCACCAAGCCCGCGCGGCCATCGTCATCGACCGCAGCCTGCGCGAGCTGGCGCCTGGCGTGTACGGCTCGACGGTGAAGCTGCCGGCGGCGGGCACGTTCGACGTGGCCTTCCTGCTCAACCAACCGCAGATCATCCATTGCTTCAGCACCGACGTCGCCGCCGCGCCCTCGTCAAGCCAGCACAAAGGTGCTCGCGCCGAGTTCATTGGCGGCGAGCAACCCCGCTTGCAGCACGCGCCATTCATGGCCCAGGTGCGCATTCTCGATGACCAGGGCCAGCCGCGTGTCGGCCTGCGCGACCTGAGCCTGCGCTATTTCCTGGCGCCATCCTCGATGCCGCGCAGCCTGCCGCTGAGCGAAGTGGGCGAGGGCGTCTACCAGGCGTCGTTGCAACTGGCCGAGCCCGGTGCCTGGTACCTGCATGTGCAGTCGCCAAGCCTTGGCCGCATGTTCGCCGAAAACAACTACACCAGCCTGCGTGTCCAGCCGGCCGCAGCGTCCACCGCTTCCCAAGGGGAATCCAGGAGTGTGCGATGAACTGCCCAAGCTATGTGTTCGCCTGCAGCCTGCTGCTGGCCAGCAACCTGGCCCTGGCCCACGCCGGGCACGACCATGAAGGCCATGCCAAGCAGGCGCCGCCTGCGTTGCACCAGGAAAAAGCCAGCGTGCGTTTCGCCGATGTGTCGCTGCTCGACCAGCATGGCATGCCGGTGCGCCTGGAACAGGACCTAGTAGGCGACCGCCTGGTGGTGATGGGCTTCATCTACACCAGCTGCACCACGGTGTGCCCAGTGGTGTCGTCGATCATGAGCAAGGTCCAGCAGCAGCTGGGCGGGCGGGTGGGTGAGGAGGTGCAGCTGGTATCGCTGAGCATCGACCCGCAACGCGACGACGCCAAGCGCCTGCAAAGCTACGCCCGCGCCTTCCAGCATGGCGAGGGCTGGAGCTGGCTGACCGGCTCGCCCTATGCGGTGAGCGAGACGCTAAAGGGACTGGGCAGCTTCAGCGCCGACCTGACCCAGCACCCGCCGCTGATCCTCGTGGGCGATGGACGCAGCGGGCAATGGACACGCTACTACGGCTTCACCGACCCCAACGTGCTGATCGCCGAGATCAACCGCCTCAGTGCGCGGCGGGTGCACGCCAAGAGCACGGCCATTGCCCAGGAGGTGCAGCCATGAGCACTGCCAACCCCCACCGCCACGGCATGCGCGGCCTCGACTGGCTGACCCTGGGCGCCTGCCTGTGGATCCTCGCCTCGGTGGCCTGTGCCCACGAAGGCCATGCGCCACAGCCGCAACCCCAGGCCGCGCCGCAGCCAATGCTGAGCGGTGGCGGCACCCGCGATGCCCAGGCCTGGTTCACCGACACCTTGCTCAAGGACCAGAACGGCCGCGAGCTGCGCTTCTACAGCGATGTACTCAAAGACAAGGTGGTGATGCTCAACGTGATCTTCACCCACTGCAACGACGCCTGCCCGCTGATTACCCGCAAGCTGCGCGAGGTACGCGAGGCCATGGGCCCTGAATTGGCGGGGCAGGTGACCTTCGTGTCGCTGAGCAGCGACCCGCTCAACGACACCCCTGAAGTGCTCAAGGCGTTCGCTGCCCAGCAGGGCGTGGACGGGCCGAACTGGTTGTTCCTGACCGGCGACAAGGCCAATGTCGACCTGGTGCTGGGCCGCCTGGGCCAGTTCCTGCCCAGCCCCGAGCAGCATTCCACGCAGCTGATCGCGGGCGATGTAGCGGGCAAGCGCTGGAGCAAGATCCGCCCTGATGCACCACCCGCTGCCATTGCCCAGCGCATGCAACTGCTGACGCAACCTCTGGCGGGGCGGTAAGTGTGATGAACAGTGCATGCGGTGTTCTGGGCCTGTGGCTGGCGCTCTGCCTCCCAGCACACGCCCTGGACCTAACCCCCCAGGAGCTGGCTGGTAAGCGCCTGTACCGCGAGGGCGTGTCCAGCAGCGATGCCCAGGTCACCGCCTTGGTGGGCGCCAGCGACCTGCGCGTGCCCGCCAGCGTGCTACCCTGCGCCAGCTGCCACGGCAGCGATGGCCGCGGCCGCGCCGAAGGCGGCGTGCGCCCGCCGAGCCTGGAATGGCAGCGCCTGGCGGGCGGGCAGGGTACCCGCCAGGCCAATGGCCGCAGTTACCCGCCCTATGCCGACGCGACCCTGGCTCGCGCCATCAGCCATGGCGTCGATCCTGCGGGCAACCGCCTGGACCCGGCCATGCCGCGCTTCGACATGACGCTTGCCGACCAGCGCAACCTCGGCGCCTATCTGAAGCGCCTGGCTGAGGAGCGCGACCCCGGCGTGGAGGAGGGCACCTTGCGCCTCGGCACCCTGTTGCCGGGCAGTGGCCCGCTGGCCGAGGCCGGGCAGGTGGTGCGCGCAGTGCTGCAAGATGGCATCGAACAACTCAACCAGCAGGGCGGCCTCCACGGCAGGCGCCTGGAGCTGGTGGTGCTCGACCCCGGTAACAACGCCAGCAGCGCTGAGCACGCGCTGGAGCGGCTGCTGGGGCAGGAGCAGGTCTTCGCCCTGGTCAGCCCCCTGGCGCCGATGCTCGATCAGCAAGGGGCCGCCGTGTTGGAACGCCATGGCGTCCCCCTGGTGGGCGTTGCTCCGCGCAGCGGTGGCAGCCCCCAAGTGTTCGACCCTCTGCCCGCGCTGCCCGAACAATTGTTCAGCCTGGCCAACCATGCCCGCGAGGGCCTGGGCCTGAGTGCGGGTGCCTTGCGGGTGGTATATGCCGGCGCCGAGCAGGCCGCTGCTGCCCAGGCGCTGCACCTGCGCCTGCAGCAGGCGGGCTGGTCGCCGTCCCCGGTGCAGGCCTTCGATGGCCAGGCGGTAGCAGGCGAGGGCATCTTGTTCCTTGGGCGCGCCCAGGCCTTCGCCAGCTTGGCCTCGGTGTTGCGCGACGCAGGGCGTACGCCTTACCTGTTCGCCGCCTCCAGCCAAGTGGCGAGCGCACTGCCCGCCTTAGCGCAGCAGTGGTCGGGCAGGCTGTACCTGGCCTATCCCTATGTCCCCAGCGATTGGACCGAACAGGGCCGCGCCTCCCTGGCTGGGCTGCAACGACGCCAAGGCCTGGACGCCCGTCATGCCGCCTTGCAGGTCAGCACCCTGTGCGCCTTGCGGCTGTTGAGCGAAGCGTTGCGCCAAGTGGGGCGCGATGCCAGCCGCGAGCGTCTGGTGCTTGCCCTCGAGGGCCTGCACGGCATCGAGACCGGCCTTACCCCAGCACTGGGCTTTGGCCCCGGACGGCGCCAGGCCCTGGCCGGTGCCCATGTGGTCGCGGTGAGCCTGCCTGGGCCGCAGTTTGCGACCGCCGCGCCGTACCGGCCCCTAGCCGAACACCCATGAATGGAGGTCGCCATGCGTACCCTTTTGCTGTGCATGCTGCTGGTTGCCCAGGCACAGGCTGCGGAACTCGCCGCCGCACGGGTCAATGGCGTGGAAATCAGCGTGCTGCGCCTGGAGCGCTATTTCAGCGAATACCTGCAAGCCCAGGGCCGTGCGCTGTCTAGTATCCGCAACCCGAATCTGTACAAGCGCCTGCGTGACGAGGCGCTGGATGAACTGATCGACAAGGAGCTGTTGTGGCAAGAGGCGCGGCGCCAGGGCGTCGAGATCAGCGACGCCCAGGTGGCGGTCTATGTCGCCGAGCTGGAGCAGGCCTTCGCCAGCCCGGCTGCGTTCGAGCGCGCCCTGGCCGAGGCAGGCTTCGATAGGCCACGCTTCGCCGACTACACTCGTCACGAGATGGCCGCCCAACAGGCCTACGCACGGCTGACCCGCATCGATGAGCCCAGCCAGGCGCAGGTAGAGGCACTGCGCCAGCAACTGGAAAAAATGCCGAACCAAAGTGATAACGCTTTGGTCTCAGGGGAACAGGGGCTGGCCTTGGCCAAGTCCATGCTCGTCGGGCAATTGCAGGCCCAGGCGCGGCAATCGGTACGCCAACGATTGCGCGAGGGGGCCGTGGTGGAACGCGCGAACTGAGCGGTTCCCCAAGGTTGGGGAACCACCGCAGTTCAAAATGCCATCACTCACCCCGAATGTGGGGGAGGGCGTCTGGCCCTTCTGGGGCAGCCTAGCAAGATCAACGACTTAAGGTGTTTCGACATGACTTTTCACGCCTGGCACGAAGCCTGCTCAAGCCTCTACAAGGCCGCGCTTCGCCGACCGGGTTACCGGGTAGTTCAGGGGAGTGGGCCTTGGTGAACAGAGTTTTGGTGGTCGATGACGAGCAGACCCTTGCGCAGAACCTGCAGGCGTATTTGCAGGCGCAAGGCCTGGAAGTCGAGGTTGCCCACGACGGTGCCACGGGGATTGGCCTGGCCGAACGCCTGGTACCGGAAGTGATCGTGCTGGATTACCGCTTGCCCGACATGGAGGGGTTTCAGGTTCTGGAAACCGTGCGCAGGAACAGGCAGTGCCACTTCGTGCTGATTACCGCCCACCCGACCGTCGAGGTGCGTGAGCGGGCCGCCGAGCTGGGTGTCAGCCACGTCCTGTTCAAGCCGTTCCCCTTGGCGGAACTGGCCCGCGCGGTATTCGACCTGATGGGGCTGGAGCGCCAGCGCAGGGCCACGGACAACCCGGCAGAAGGCTTTATCGAGCGACGCCAGAACAGGAACCAGACGTTCCCCTTGCAGTTGTACGATGGCAGCTGGGTCCTGGCCGACCGCCGACACAATGGCGCCAAGCCCCCCGAACCTGACGACGACCAACTGCGCACCGGGGAATAGCGGCGCCCGCGGCCTTCCCTGAACCAGCCTGCGACGCGCCCCTGAGCGGAGTCGCAGGTCATGAGCCTTGATCAAGTCAGTACTGGCCCTTTCGCGGGCAAGCCCGCTCCTACAGGGACCGCGGCGCCCACAGAACCTGTAGGAGCGGGCTTGCCCGCGAAGAGGCCGGAACAAACCCCTGCCTACCCCCGCGAACTCCTCACCCAGGCCCGCTCCGATGCCAGCGACGACCGCCTGCTGGCCCGCCTCGAACGCCTGAGCGCCGACACCCCGGCAGTGTTCCTGCAACGCCTGGCCACCACCCTGCATTACCCCACCCTGGACAGCCAGGCGCTGTTCGCCGCACAGCCGCGCTTCGACAAGGTCAGCCTGGCCCAATGCCTGAAGCGCGAGTTCGTGCTGGTAGAGCAGGGCGGCGAATTGTTGGGCGTCTTCGCCGACCCCTTCGACACTGCGCGCCTGGCCTGGATCGACGACTGCCTGCAAGGTGCGTCGCTGCACCTGGCCCACGCCGCCGACCTCGCCGCGTTCCTGGCCCGTCACGAAGAAAACTTCCACGCCATCGACGCCCTCGGCCACGATGCCGAGCCCGGCAGCGAGGCCGACGCCCTGCAACGCCTGTCGCTGACCAGCATCAGCGAAGACCAGAGCCGGGTGGTGAAACTGGTCAACTCGACCCTGTACGACGCCCTCAAGCTGCACGCCAGCGATATCCACCTGGGCATGACCGGCCAGGGCCTGACCATCAAGTACCGCATCGATGGCGTGCTCAATGGCGCCGGCAAGGCCAGCGGCAGCGCCTTCGCCGAACAGGTGATCTCGCGCATCAAGGTCATGGCCGAGCTGGACATCGGCGAGAAGCGCGTGCCCCAGGACGGCCGCTTCAAGGTGTTGGTGGGCGAGCGGCAGATCGATTTTCGCGTGTCGATCATGCCGAGCATCTTCGGCGAAGACGCGGTGCTGCGGGTGCTCGACAAGCAGGACTTGTCCGACCAGGTCAGCGGCGTACGCCTGCAAGCCCTGGGCTTTGCCGAGCACACCTTGCAGGCCCTGCGCCGGCTGGCCAGCGAGCCCTACGGGATGATCCTGGTCACTGGCCCCACCGGCAGCGGCAAGACCACCACCCTCTACGCCATGCTCAGCGAGATCAACCACGGCGTGGACAAGATCATCACCATCGAAGACCCGGTGGAGTACCAGTTGCCCGGCGTGTTGCAGATTCCGGTCAACGAGAAGAAGGGCCTGACCTTCGCCCGCGGCCTGCGCTCGATCCTGCGCCACGACCCGGACAAGATCCTGGTAGGCGAGATCCGCGACCCGGACACCGCGCAGATCGCCGTGCAGTCGGCGCTCACCGGGCACCTGGTGTTCACCACCATCCACGCCAACAACGTGTTCGACGTGATCGGCCGCTTCAGCCAGATGCAGGTCGACCCCTACAGCTTCGTCTCGGCACTCAACGCCGTGCTCGCCCAACGCCTGATTCGCCTGGCCTGCCCGCATTGCGCCGCGCCCTGCGAGGTGGACGACGCCACCCTGGCCGCCTCGGGCCTGGCCCGTGAGCAGGTCGAGGGCTGGCATTTCGTACGCGCCCAGGGCTGCGGCCAGTGCCGTGGCAGCGGTTACCGCGGGCGCAGTGCGATCGCCGAGCTGCTGCACCTGGACGACGACCTGCGCCAGATGATCGTCGAGCGCCGCGCGCTCGCGCAGATCAAGGCGCTGGCCTGCCAGCGCGGGCTGCGCCTGCTGCGCGCCTCGGCGCTGGATTTGGTCCGCGAGGGCCGCACCACCTTGGAGGAGATCAACCGTGTCACATTTATCGCCTGATCGTTACTGCGCCGTGCTCGGCGCCGAAGGTGTCGGCCTGGGCCATTGGCACGGCAACCGCCACCAGTGGCTGGGCAGCCAGGCCTTTAGCTGCGACGCCGCGCAACCGGCTTGGGCCCAAGCCTTGGAAACCCTTGGTGCGCTGCTGCACACCCACGCAGTGAAGGGCGCGCAGCTTCGGGTGCTACTGTCGGCGCGCTACAGCCGCTTCTGCCTGGTGCCCTGGAGCGATGCCATCGGCCACCCAGGCGAATTGCAAGCCTACGCCCGGGCCTGCTTCGAAAACCTCTACGGCCAAGCGCTGGACGACTGGCGCATCGTGCTGTCGCCCGAGCCTGCTGGCGCCGCACGCATCGCCACCGCCTTGCCCGAAGCCCTGTTGCAGGGCCTGCAAGCCTTGGGCAAGCGCAGCCACCTGCACCTGCGCTCGGTTCAGCCCTACCTGATGGCGGCCTACAACCGCTGCTCGGCACAGCTGGGCCAGGGCGACTTCCTGTTCGTGCTCGCAGAGCCCCGCCGCAGCGTGCTGCTGCTGGCCGCCGGTGGCGCCTGGCAGCAAGTGCTGGCCCAGGGCTGCGCCGACAACGACCAGGCCCTGCGCGCCTTGATCGCCCGCACTTGCGAGCTGTACGGCGAACACCTGCCCAAGGTCTACCTGCACGCCCCAGGCCGCCAGGACGCCCCTGACCTGGAGGCCGTGCAACTGTGCAGCGCCATTGGCGACAGCGACCCGCTGTGCGCCATGTGGCGGGCGGTGGCCTGAGATGCGCCGCCTGGACCTGGAATTCCAGCCACGGCGCAGCAGCCCCTTGGCCTGGGCGCTGCTGGCACTGGGCAGCGCGGTGCTGGCTTTGCTGGTGCTGTTGCAGCAGCACCTGCAGCACGAGCAGGTGGCGCTGGAGGCCCGGGTACACCAGCTGGAGCTCAAGCTGGGCCGCCGCCCGGCCACCATCGCACCGCAGAACAGCGCCGCCAGCCGCGAGCAGGCCGAGCAACTGGCGCAGATGCGCTCGGTCTCGCAGCAATTGCAGCGCCCCTGGGAGCAGCTGTTCGCCATGCTCGAAGCCCAGCCCCAGGAAGACGTGGCGCTGCTCAGCCTGACCCCGGACGCCCGCAAGGGCCAGGTGCGTATCGCCGCCGAGGCTCGCAGCCTGGAGGCCATGTTGCAGTACCACCAGCGCCTGGAGCGCAGCAGCGAGCTGGCCGACGTGTCGCTGCTCAACCACGAGGTGCTGGCCGGCCAGGCCGAACACCCGGTGCGTTTCAACCTGACTGCCACTTGGGAGACCGGCCATGCGCGTCCCTAGCCTGATCCTTCACGAAGCTGTATCACGCCTGGGCCGGGCAGGGCTGGCTGGGGTGCTCGTGGCGCTGCTGAGCGTGCTGTTGGCGCTGGCGGGCGTACTGCCGCAGTGGCAGGCGGTGCGCGCCCTGCAAGCCAGCGAAGCGGATGCCCAGGTGCAGGTGCAGCGGGTGCAGCGAGGCGAACTGAAGGTGGCGGCCAAGCCCGAGCACCAGGCCCTGGACAGCCTGCGCCAGCAACTGCCTGGCCAACCCCAGGCCAGCGAGCTGATCGAACGCCTCTACCACCTGGCCAACGCAGAACGCATCAGCCTGGCACGTGGCGAGTACGCCTTGGGCATCGACCCCAAGACCCAGCTGGCGCGCTACCAGATCATCCTGCCGGTACGCGGCAGCTATCCGCAGATTCGCGGGTTTCTCCAGGCCTTGCTGGGGCAGTTGCCGACCCTGGTGCTGGAAGACCTCGAGCTGCAACGCAAACGCATCGGCGACAGCGAGCTCAATGGTCGGCTGCGCATGACCCTTTACCTGTCGAGGTCGTGATGAACACTCAGCGTGCGGTGATGTGGGCGGGGTTCCTGGGGCTGAGCGCGGCATTGGCGTGGGCGCCGGGGCACTGGTTCGGGCTGGATACCGAGGTGGCTGCCTTCGCGGGCAAGCCCGCTTCTACAGGGGCGGTGTCGTCCACCGATTCCGCGAACGACGCGCCCTCTGTAGGAGCGGGCTCGCCCGCGAAGAGGCCCCCACAGTCTCCCAAAGACCTCTTCCCAAGCCAACGCTGGGCCAAACCCCAAACCCTGGCCACTGTCACCGAGCAACCCGCCCCGGCCGCCCCCGCAGCCCCGGCAACCCCCAGCGCGCCCGTCCTGCCGTTCCAGTTCATCGGCCGCCTGGGCGACCGCGACGACCAGCAGGTGTTCCTGCAGAGCGGCGAGAAGCTCTACGTCGTGCGCCAGGGCGATGTGATCGACGACACCTACCGCCTCGACCGGGTCTCGGCCAGCGAGCTGAGCCTGGTCTACCTGCCATTGCACCAGTCGCAGACCCTGTCTGTCGGGAGCGCACCATGAATTCATCGAAGCTGAGCAAACCCGCTCCGTTCCTGCTCCTGGCCCTTTGTGTGGCCCTGGCCGGATGTGGCACCAGCGCCGCACGCAAGGACGGCCAGGCGCTGATCGAGGAGGGCCAGTACGAAGCCGGTATTGCCCGCCTGCAAGAAGCCCTGCGCGAAGACCCGCGCGACACCGAATTGAACATCGCCCTGGCCCACGGTCGCCAGCAGGCGGTGGAGGCGCTGCTGACCCAGGCCGACAGCGACCGCACCCTCCACGATTTCAGCGGCGCCCGCATGGGCTACAGCCGGGTCCTGACCCTGGAGCCCAACAACCGCCGCGCCCAGGAGGGCCTGCGCCAGCTGGAAATGATGCGCACCCTCGACGACCGCGTCGCGCTCGGCCAGGCAGCCTTGCGCCAGGGCGACCTGTTCGGCGCCGAGCGGCACATGCGCGAAGTGCTGCGCCTGGACCCGCAACACCAGAAGGGCCTGATCCTGCGGGCCGACATCGAGAACGTCCAGGCCCGCACCGCGCAGCCCTACCCACAGCTGCGCAGCCGCCTGGAGCGCCCGGTGACCCTGGAATTTCGCGACGCCAACCTCAAGACCATCTTCGAGGTGCTGGCCCAGGTGGCAGGCATCAACTTCATCTTCGACAAGGACCTGCGCCCCGACATGAAGGCCACCATTTTCGTGCGCGAGGTGCGCATCGAAGACGCCGTGGCCCTGCTGCTGGAGCAGAACCAGCTGCACCAGAAGATCGTCAACGACAACACCTTGCTGATCTACCCCGACTCGCCGCAGAAGACCAAGGACTACCAGGAACTGGTCATGCGCACCTTCTACCTGACCAGCATCGACGCCAACACCGCGCTGAACATGGTCAAGACCCTGCTGAAGACCCGCGACGTGTTTGTCGACGAACGCCTCAACACCCTGACCCTGCGCGACACCCCGGACGCTGTGCGCATGGCCGAAAAACTCTTGCAGTCCCAGGACCAGTCCAACCCCGAGGTGGTACTGGAGGTGGAGGTGATGGAGGTGGCCCGTTCGCGCATCCTCGACCTTGGCCTGCAATGGCCCAACACCTTCGGCGTGATCAATGGCGACGGCAGTGCGGTGGGGGTGCTCGACCAGCTGCGTGGCATCAACTCCAGCCGCATCACTATCTCGCCTTCGCCCCAGGCCAAGATCAATGCCCAGGACAAGGACATCAACACCCTGGCAAGCCCGGTGATAAGGGTGAGCAACCGCGAGCAGGCACGCATTCACATTGGCCAGCGGGTGCCGATCATCAGCGCCACCTCGGTGCCGTCCACCCAAGGCCCGGTGATTACCGAAAGCGTCACCTACCTGGACGTGGGCCTGAAGCTCGAGGTGCAGCCCACCGTGCACCTGAACAACGAAGTGGCGATCAAGATCGCGCTCGAGGTGAGCAACGCAACGCCGCTGGAGCCGACCCGCCAGGGCACCATCCCGGTCCAGGTCGACACCCGCAACGCCCAGACCAGCCTGCGCCTGCACGACGGCGAAACCCAGGTGCTGGCGGGGCTGGTGCGCAACGACCACAACGCCAGCGGCAACAAGATCCCCGGCCTGGGCGACATTCCTGGCCTGGGCCGGCTGTTCGGCAGCCACAAGGACGACATGAGCAAGTCCGAGCTGGTGCTGGCGATCACCCCGCGCATCGTGCGCAACCTGCCGTACCAGAGCCCGTCGGACATGGAGTTCGCCACCGGCACCGAATCCAGCCTGCAAGTGCGCCAACTGGCCCAGCCGCTGCCGGCCAGCGCCGAGCCCACCGAGGTACCGAGCGCGGGCCCGGTGGTGGAAGGGCAGATGGCCCTGGTGCCACGGAGCCCGCAGCCATGAAACGCCCAGTGCGCGGTTTCAGCCTGATCGAGGTGGTGCTGACCCTGGCGCTGCTCGGGTTGTTGGCCAGCATGGCCGCGCCGTTGGCCGAGACACTGGTGCGGCGCAACAAGGAGCAGCAGCTGCGCGAGGCGCTGTACCAGGTGCGCGATGCCATCGATGCCTACAAACGTGCCTTTGACGCTGGCTATATCGAAAAGCGCCTGAACGCCAGCGGCTACCCGCCGAGCCTGCAAGTGCTGGTAGATGGCGTGCGCGACGTGCGCAGCGCCAAGGGCGCGAAGTTCTACTTCCTGCGTCGCATACCCCGCGACCCGCTGCGTCCGGCCAAGGAGGACGACCAAGGCGGCTGGGGCCTGCGCAGCTACGACAGCCAACCGGACAACCCGCGCGATGGCGAGGATGTGTTCGACGTGTATTCCAAGGCGCCAGGCAAAGGCCTGGACGGCACGCCCTACGGGCAATGGTGACGGCCATGAAACGCAAGCAAGGCTTCACCCTGATCGAGCTGCTGGTGGTCATGGCGATCATCGCAACGCTCATGACCATCGCCATGCCGCGCTACTTCGAAAGCCTCGAGGCCAGCCGCGAGGCAACCCTGCGTCAGAGCCTGGCGGTGCTGCGCGAGGCGCTGGACCACTACTACGGCGACACCGGGCGCTACCCCGAGTCGCTGGAGCAATTGGTGGAACAGCGCTACCTGCGCAACACCCCGCTGGACCCGGTCACCGAGCGCCGCGACGGCTGGCAGCTGCTGCCGCCACCGGAAGGCGTGGCTGGCGGGGTGGCCGATATCAAGAGCGGGGCAACCGGGAGGGCGCGTGATGGCAGCCTCTATGCCGAGTGGTAACGCCGGGTTCACCTACCTGGGCGTGCTGCTGCTGATCGCCACCAGCAGCCTGGCCCTGGCTGCCACCGGCGCCCTGTGGGCCACCAGTGCCCAGCGCGAACGCGAGCGCCAGTTGCTGTGGGTCGGCGGGCAGTATGCCCAGGCGCTGCGCAGTTACTACCGCGCATCGCCAGGGCTTGCCCAGTACCCGCAGGCGCTCGAGGAACTGCTGGAAGACAACCGTTTCCCCGCGCCCCGGCGACACATTCGCAGGCTTTATCCCGACCCCCTGGGTGCTGGTGACTGGGGCCTGTTGCGCGCCATCGATGGGCGCATCACTGGCGTGTACAGCCGCGCCGACGCCACACCGCTCAAACGCAGTGGTTTTGTCGCCCAGTGGTCGGGGTTCGAAGGGCTGGAGCGCTACAGCGACTGGCAGTTCGTCGCCGAGCAGGCTTTCGCCGAAGGCGGCAACGGCGCCCGCCGCCAGAGTGGCCCGGGAGATACACCATGAAGCACCTGACGTGCATCGCCTGCCTGCTCCTGGCATTGCAACAGGCGTCGGCCTGGGCCGGGGCCGAGGATGAAATGATGGGTTTCATCGTCGACAACACCATTTCGCACATCGGCCACGACTTCTACTGCGCCTTCGCCGACCGCCTGCGTGCTAGCAGCCAGCTGGATTTCAACCTGGTGGTGCGCGAACGCCCGGATGCCCGCTGGGGGAGCCTGGTGACCGTGGAATACGAACGCGAGGTGCTGTACCGGCGCTTTTTGCCGCCGAACACCACGCAGCTCAACGACGAGGCCATCGCGGCCGCCGACCTGGTGCGCCAGCAGATTGTCCAGCGCAAGCTGCAACGCCTGCTGCAGGACACCACTGACCTTGAGAGGGACGAGCTATGAACACCCTGCTTACCCGCAGCGTCACCGCCTGCCTGCTGGCCGCAAGCCTTGGCGTCCAGGCCACCGAACTGGTCTACACGCCGGTCAACCCGGCATTCGGCGGCAACCCGTTGAACGGCACCTGGCTGCTGAACAACGCCCAGGCGCAGAACGATCATGAAGACCCCGACCTGAAAAAGCGCACCTCAGCCTTCACCGGCACCTCCGCCTTGGAGCGCTTCACCAGCCAGCTGGAGTCACGTCTGCTCTCGCAACTGCTGGACAACATCAACAACGGCAATACCGGCAGCCTTGCTACCGACTCGTTCCTGGTGGATGTAATCGATGATTCCGGAGCCCTGAGCATCCGCATTACCGACCGCGCCACCGGGGAAATCTCGATCATCGAGGTCAGCGGCCTGAACCCCTGAGAGGGACTGGCCCATTGGATTGGGGAGAACCGCCATGAAACGCCTGCTGAGCACGTTGTTGATCCTCGCCACCTTGCAAGGTTGCGGCTTGCGCGAGCTGATGCCCGCCGAACAGGACCCGGACAGTCCGACCCTGACGCCGCGTGCCTCCACCTACTATGACCTGCTCAACATGCCGCGCCCCAAGGGCCGGTTGATGGCGGTGGTATACGGTTTCCGCGACCAGACCGGGCAATACAAACCGACCCCGGCCAGTTCTTTCTCCACCAGCGTGACCCAGGGCGCCGCGAGCATGTTGATGGACGCGCTCAACGCCAGTGGCTGGTTCGTGGTGCTGGAACGCGAAGGGCTGCAGAACCTGCTGACCGAGCGCAAGATCATTCGCGCCTCGCAGAAAAAGCCCGACGTGGCGCCGAACATCCAGAACGAGCTGCCGCCGCTACAGGCCGCCAACCTGATGCTCGAAGGCGGCATCATTGCCTACGACACCAACGTGCGCAGCGGCGGCGAGGGCGCACGCTACCTGGGCATCGACATCGCCCGCGAGTACCGCGTCGACCAGGTCACGGTGAACCTGCGCGCAGTGGACGTACGCACCGGGCAAGTGCTGGCCAACGTCATGACCAGCAAGACCATCTACTCGGTCGGGCGCAGCGCCGGGGTGTTCAAGTTCATCGAGTTCAAGAAGCTGCTGGAGGCGGAGGTGGGCTACACCACCAACGAACCGGCGCAGCTGTGCGTGCTGTCGGCAATCGAGGCGGCGGTAGGGCATTTGCTGGCCCAGGGTATCGAGCGCCGGTTGTGGCAAGTGGCGGAGGGTGGCAGCGGCGACCCGGCGGTGGTGGAGAAGTACCTGGGGCAGTATCAGCAGCCGTGAACCCTGGGGCCTTGTGGAGAATTGCTGGCCCTATTGGATCCATGTGCTACTACTTGAAGTCGACACGCGCGATTGCAGAAACGGATGGTCGCAGAGGCAGGGAGTTCGCCAGCGCTGATGTCCCTCGCCAAGTCCGGTCCCTTCCTGCACCGCGTTGTGCGTGACGCATTCATCACCACAAGGAAGGCAACATGACCGAAGTCACCCTGATCGAAACCGTAAGCGCCGACTCGCTGACCACGCTGCTGCAGGACGCCGGCTGCCGGGTCAACCGCCACGAGCAAAACCACGTCGTGCAACTGCTCAGTGCCAGCCAGGGCGTGGGCTACGCCGTACGCTTCGGCAACCAGGCGCCGGGCAAGGAGGGCGAATTCTTCGACTTCACCTTCAGCTGTGCGCTGCGTGTGCAGGGCGAGTTGCCGGAGGGGCTGGTCGGGCGTTGGAATGCCAGCCGGCGGTTTGCCCGGCTGTCGGTACAAGGCGAGTTCCTGGTGCTGGAGCAGGACGTGGTGGTGGCCGACGGCGTGAGCCAGAAATACCTGCTGGGCAGCCTGCTGCTGTGGGACCGCCTGCTACAGGAGTTCATCGTCTACGTACGTGACTACAGCCGCAACGTCGCCGAACAGGCGCCTGCAGGCGCCGCAGGTGCGGCGCAAGCTTCGTGACGGGGCGTACCCTGTGGGCCAGCGCCGGTGCGCTGGCCTTGGTGGCGGTTGCTGTGGCACTGAGCATGCGGCCGGGTGATGAACCGGTGGCCGCGCAGGCCACCGCTTCCGGCCCGGTGCTCGCAAGCCTTGGCGAGCAAAAGGTGGGTAGCGACGAGCTCAAGGCCCTGTTGGCCCAACTGCCACAAGACACCCGCGAGCGTCTGCTTGGCGATCGTCCAGCCCTGGAGGCGTGGCTTCGTACACGCCTGGCAGAAAAGGCGCTGTATCGCCAGGCCGCGGCCAAGGGCTGGCCGCAGCGGCCCGAGGTGCAGGCGCAAACCCGGGCCGCCACCGAGCAGATCGTGCTGCGCGGCTACCTGGTATCGGTCAGCGAGGTGCCTGCCGATTACCCCAGCCAAGCCGAGCTTGAACAGGCCTACCAGGCCAACCAGGACGAGTTGCAGATACCTGTGCGCTATCGCTTGAGCCAGATCTTCCTGCGGGTGGAAAACCCCAAGGACGAGCAAGAGGTGCAAAAGCGCGCGCAGGCCTTGCTCAAGCAAGCTCGCGAGGGCGACTTCGCGGCGCTGGCCCGCGAGCATTCGCAGGACACCGGTAGCGCCGCGCAGGGTGGTGACACTGGGCTGCAACCCTTGGCTCAACTGTTGCCTGAGGTTCGCGAGGTGGTGACGCAGATGAAGGTCGATGGCGTCAGCGAGCCGTTGCGTAGCCCGGCGGGGTGGCACATCGTCAAGCTGGTGGAGCAGCAACCAGCCCGTGCGGCCACGTTGGAGGAGGTAGCGCCGCAACTTCGCCAGGTGATGCGGGCGCAGCGCCAAGAGCAACTGGTGAAAACCTATGTGGAGGGCATGTTCGACAGCGCCACCCTGAGCATCGACGGCGCGGCGTTGAACCAGGTGCTGGAGGCCAGTCGCTCGTAAGAACGCCGCTATACCTGTGGGAACGGGTTTACCCGCGAACACCGGCAACGCCGGTGCCATTCACCGCGTCGCCTGCTTCGCGGGTAATCCCGTTCCCACAGGGACCGCGCAAGCTTTTAGGTATTGCGTAAGCGCGAAAATGCCGCCAATGCGTCTGAAAAACCCTACCCAGCCTTGCGCAATGTAAGGTTGATTCGCCGTTCCCCCATGCGCGGATGCACGCCGGGCTTGATCGGCAGCACTCCATGAAACCGCAGGCGGTCCTCGCCACCCCACACCAGCACGTCACCATGGCTCAACGGCACATGCCGGGGACGGTCGCTACGTTGCAGGCCGCCCAGCAGGAACACCGCCGGCAGGCCCAGGGAAATCGACACGATCGGCTGGCTGAAGTCGCGCTCGTTGCGGTCTTGGTGCAGGGTCAGCCGGGTGCCGGGCAGGTAGTGGTTGACCAAGCAGGCATCGGGCACGAAACCGTCGAAGCCGGCGGCCTGCGCGGCCTTGCCTGCAAGGTCGAGTAGAACCTGGGGCAGGGCAGGCCATGGTTGGCCGCTTTGCGGGTCTAGCAGGGTGTAACGATAACCTTGAGCATCGCTGACCCAACCCAGCGTGCCACAGTTGCTCAACGCCACCGCCATGTGCTGCCCGCCTGGGGTTTGCATGTGCCGGAACGGCGCGGCGCGCAGCACCGGGCGCAGGGCATCGAGCAGCGCTTCGAGTGGGGGCAGGGCAAAGCCAGGCAGCAATACGGTGTGCGTGGCCAGGCGTTGCGGCTGGGGGCCGAACAGGTCGAGGTCGGACTGGATCATGGCGGCTATCGGGTGGGTCGAGTGCCCATGGTAGCTCGATTGAGTCGGCTACCCGTAGGCAAAAAAAGAACCGCAGCGCCAGGGAGGAAGCGGCTGCGGCTCAAGGGGGAGCGGATTACTGCTGGGTCACGGTGGCAAGGTTGGCGTTGCCCACTTGGCTGATGGTGGCGTTCATATTGGCGCCGCTCTGGTCGACGAACGCCTGGTTGGCGTTGCCAGCCTGGGTCACGTAGGCCACGTTGACGCCGTCGGCCTGCTTGATGCTCGCCTCGTTGCCGGTGCCGTACAGCTGGTAGGTGTAGCTCTGGTTGCCCGCACCCGACTGCTCCAGGGTGATGCTGCCGCCGTTGCCGGCGGCCAGGCCCTCGGCGTAGTTGCCGGTGCCGCGTTGGTCGGCGACCAGCAGGTTATCGCTGCCGTTCTGTTCGAAGTACAGCTCGTTGTTGCTGTCGACCTGGCGGGTCTGCATCTGGTTACCGGAGCCCACCTGGTTGAGCCTCGCTAGCTGCGAGCTGCCTTCCTGGGTGAGGTTGACGCTGTTGCCGGTGCCGGCCTGGTTGATCTCGGCGCGCTGGTTGCTGCCGAACTGCCCGCCGGGCAGGTCGCCTTTCCAGTTGCTGGCCATGATCTTGTTGCCATTGCCGGTGGTGTTGACCACCAGGCTGTGGTTGTCGCCGCTCTGGTAGGTGAAATGCAGGTTGTCCTTGCCGTTCTGGCTGATGCTGGTGACCGACTGGTTGGCCTCGTACTGGTCCGACCAACTGGCGTTGCGCTGGCCGTTCTGGGCAAGGCTTGCGCTGTTGCCCTGGCCGAAGCTCTGGTCGATGTAGCCTTCGTTGTTCTGGCCCTGCTGGATCACGGCGGCCTGGCTACCGACCTGGTTGTCCTGCCACACCTCGGTGGAGTTGCCGATGCCGTACTGCTGGATGCCGATGCTGCCGCCCTGACCGTCGCGTTGGTCGCCGTATGCCCAGTTGGCGTTGCCATCCTGGTAGATCTCGATGTTGCCGTCCTGGTGGGTCATGTGTTCGGCGGCAGCGAAGTTACCGGTGCCGCCTTGCATGATCAGGCTGCGGTTGTTGCTGCCGCCGAACAGCTGCTCGGCCACTGCCTCGTTGCCCTGGCCCCATTGCATCGTGGTGGCCTGGCTGCCCAGTTGGGTGTCCTGGTAGACCATCGAGTAGTTGCCGGTGCCTTGTTGGGTTTGCAGGGCCTGGTTGTTTTCGCCCACCGACTGGCTGGCAAAGGCATCGTTCAGGCTACCGCCGGCCTGCTGGGTGATCTGGCTGCCGTTCTCGAACAACTGCTCGGCGTAGCCGGCGTTGAACGAGCCGGTGGCGCTCTGCTGGATATGGCTGGTGCTGGTGTCCTGCACGGCCAGGTGGTTGTGGTCGTGGCCAGTCTGGTTTTGCGTGGCCGAGGCGAAGGGCGCCAGGCTTTGCTGCACTTCGGCGATGTTCTGGTTGCCCTGCTGGGTCTGGGTGGATGTGCTGTCGTCGGCCATGACCTGGCCGGCGAGGGCCAGCGCGATGGCGGCGCTCAGGGGTGCGAGCTTGTTCATGGTGGTGCCTCCAGGTCTATCGGTATTGGGTGATGTGTAGGGTTTGGCCGTTTCCGGCCTGGGTCACGGCGCTGTTCAGGCCCGTGCCGCTTTGTTCTATCTGTGCGCTGTTGTAGTTGCCGATCTGCTCGATCTGCGCGCTGTTGTGGCTGCCGCTCTGGCGGATCGAGGCGCTGTTGCCTTGGCCTTGCTGGTGGATAGTGGCCAGCAGGTCGGTGCCTGCTTGCAGAATGAACGCCTCCTGTGCGCCCCCGGCCTGGACGATGCGGCCCAGCAGGGCCTGGCCGTTCTGGTCGAGGGCGGCGCGGTTGCCGCCGCCCTGCTGCTCCACCACCGCGGTTTGGCCTGCGCCTGCCGGCAGCAGGCGTACCACCAGTGGTTCGCCGAGGTCATTGCCAGCCACCAGGTCGGCGTTGTCCATCAGGTCGTCGGCCCAGGTGGCCGGGGCCATCACAAGCAGGCTGAGCAGCAGGGCGGGCAGGCGCATGGCGTTCACTCCTTCGGGCTACTGCACGTTGACCGGCACGGTGCGCACGGTGCCTTGGCTGCTGCGGATGGTCGCCGTCGGGTTGGCCGTTGGGATCACCGTGGTGCTGTTGCTCACCGCCAGGCGCCAGCGGCCGGTAACCGGTACCGTGGCCGTGCCCAAGGTCACCAGGCCGTCCGGGGTGGTCACCTGCACCGTGATGGTGTTGCCGGTGGTCACCGAGGAGGTGCCGCTGATGTCCCAGTTGAAGCGGTTGTTCGAGCGGGCCGTGACGGTGGCCGCAGTGACCGCGAAGGTCTCCTGGGCGGGCCGTGGCGACACTTGCACGGTCACCGTACCGGGGCTGGAGGTGGCGCCGACGGCATCGCGTACCACGTAGCTGAACGTGGTGCTGAACGCTGCGGTGACGGTCGCTGGCGGCGTGTAGGTGACTTGGCTGCCATCATGGCTGACTGTGCCGCGTCCGGCCGGAGGCTGGGTGACACTGGCGATCGCCAGCGGCAGGTTGCCCTCGGGGTCGGTGTCGTTGCCCAGCACGTTGATGGTCAGCGGCACGCCCAGGGTTGAGGCGGTGTCGGCCACGGCGGTCGGCGCCTGGTTCGGCGCGACGTTGATGGTCACCGTCGCGGGTGTTGATTTCAGCCCCTTGGCGTCCTGGGCGCGGTAGCTGAAGGTTGCGGCGAAGGCGCTGGTTGCGCCGGGCGGCGGGGTGTAGGTGATGGCGGTACTGCCGTTCTGCACCACCGAACCGAGGCCGGTGCCGGGTTGGCTGAGGTCGCTGATGGTCAGTGGTACGTCGCCATCCGGGTCGCTGTCGTTGGCCAGCAGGTTGAGGGTCAGCGGTACGCCGACGCTGGTGCTGCCATTGTCCGCCTGGGCCAGCGGCGGCTGGTTCTCACCGATGATCGGCGCAATGCCGACGATGATCACCGGCTCCACATCGCTGCCGCCTGCGGCGGATTTGATCGTGACGCTGGCGGGTGGCTGGGTGAGGTCGTTCACGGTCAGGCTTTGCAAGGTCCCGGCCTTCGACAACCGGCCATAACCCTGGGCGACCAGGTCGGGCACCTGCACTTCGTCACTGGAGCTGGCCTCGATGAACAGCCGTTTATTGGCCCAGTCGTAGCGTGCGGTGCGCACCTTGACCACGTCGGTCAGCTTGCTCGACAGCGCCGTGGGCCGGGTGCCGCCGGTGCCGCTGCTGGCAGTGACCACCACCACGGGAGGCGGTGCGGCTTGGCTCAGTTGCTGGCTGAAGAACAGCCCGTTGTTGTCCGCCAGCAGGCTGAACTGGCAGGGCGAAGGTGGCGAGCCGACCAGCGCCAGGCCATTGCGCAGGCACAGGCTGGCGTTGTTCGGGGCCTTGGCGAACACCTCCACGCGGGTGCCGGCAGCGTTGCGCTGGTAGCTGGCGCGTTGCAGTTCCACCGGGGTTTGCGCGCGTGGGTCGAGCACTTTGCCGGAAACCGTGAAGACGTTGGTCTGGATGGTCCCGGCCGGGCCTTGGATACGCACGAAGTTGGTGTTGAACGGGCTGCCGGTCACCGGCTCGGTGATGTTCGGGTCGCCGACGAAGGTTTCGCTGGCGCCGGTGTCCGGGTTGACCTCGGTGTAGGGGCCGCTGGCACCGCGCAGGAACGGGCCGAGGTCGCCATTGAGCGCACCGCTGAACACACCTGGCGCGCCGATACCGATGTCGCGGGTAATGTTGATCGCCCGTCGGCCAGCGGTGGTGACGTTGACTGTTTCCACGCCATAGGGGTGGGTGATGGTGTAGGTGCCGGTGCGTGGTACCGAGGCGCGAATGCGGATGCGCGCGAAGCTCTGCTGGTCACCGTCCACCGGGTTCTCGGCGGCGAACGCAGCCTCCAGGCCTGCGACATACACCTCGAGCTCGTAGCCGCTGTTGCCGACCTGGGGTATCTCGGTCTCGGCCAGGAACCAGAACATTTCTGGCGGCCAGTTGTCGGGGAACACCAGTGGCAGGGCATCGTCGTACACCCCAGGCTCGGGCAGCAGGGTGCACATATAGGCCGGTGCGCCAGGGCCGCCGGGGTTGCGCGAGCTGGTAGCGCGGGACTGGCACAGCTCCAGCGACAGGTCGGTCGAGTCCTTGTACCACATGGGGTAGCGCCCGGTGGCCAAGGTGTAGGGGCCGGTATCGACTTCGGTCAGCGCGGCCCAGGCCGCGCCGCTGAGGGTGAAGGTGAGCCCGGCGGCGCATAGCGCCCGGCGTGGCCAAGTGTTCATGCTGCCTCCTTGAAGGCGGGGCCTTTGTCTGTTCATGGCAGCAGCACCACGTCTTCGCTGTCGCTGCCGCCGTGGGCGCTGGTGACTTGCACCCGGGCCGGCGGAATCGGCGACAAGCCGGTGGTGAGCGTCTTCACCGCGCCGTTGCCGGCCAGGCTGCCGATCAGCGCGCCATTGCCGGTGTGGGCGGTGAGCGCCGGTGGGCTGGTTTCGTCGCTGGTGCTGGCCACCAAGGTCAGCTGGCCGCTGGCCAGGCTGTATTCGGCGCGGGTGATGGTTACCAGGTCCGTCAGCGGCAGGCTGGCGCTGGTGGGGGTGCTGGTGGCGATGGCCAGGCTGTTGTCGGCGGTCACCTGCAGGTTCAGCGGCAGGCTGGGGTTGAGTACCGACTGGGCGTACCAAGCGCCGGTGCCGTTGGCCTCGGTCAGCGCCAGGTTCGGGGTCTGGCTGGTGAGGGTGACGGTGGCTGGGGCCGGGGGCGCCATGACGAACACATCCTGCTGGGCGCGCAGGTCGCCGTTGTCGCTGTGGCGCGAGTAGGTGCTGCGCAGCGGCATCATCGGGGTGGGCCGGTTGACCGTGGATAGCTTGCCGGACACTGCGAACAGCTCGGTGCGCAGGTCGATGCCGTTGGGCCCTTCGATGCGTACGAAGTTGGTGTTGAACGGGCTGCCGGTCACCGGCTCTTCCAGGTTGGGGTCGCCGATATAGCGCTCGCTCGCGCCGCTACCGGGGTTGGTCTCGGTGTAGGGGCCGTTGACGCTGCGCAGGAACGGCCCGACATCGCCCTTGAGCGCGCCGGTGAAGTCGCCGGCACCGGCGATGCCGATGTCGCGGGTCATGTTGATCGCCCGGCGTCCGGCGGCGGGTACATCGAACACGTCGACGCCGTAGGGGTGGGTGACCACGTAGGTACCTGCCACTGGCACATCGACGCGGATACGCACCCTGGCGAAGCTGACCTGGTCGCCTTCGACCGGCTCTTCGGCGGCGAAGGCTGCCTCGATGGCGGTGCCATAGCTCAGGTCGATGCCGCGGGCGGCGTCGACGATGGCCGCGTCAGCGGTGAACCAGAAGGCTTCGTCAGGGAAGTTGCTGGGGAACTGGATCGGCTGGGTGTCATCGAACACGCCAGGTGTCGGCAGCAGCGTGCACATGTACGAAGGCGCCCCCGGGGCGCCGGCCACGCGTGAGCTGACCGCCTTGGACAGGCACAGGTCCAGGACCCGGCCATGGCTGTCCTGGTACCAGGCGGCGAAATTGCCGTTGGCCAGGGAATAGGGCCCGCTATCGACCGCATACAGCGCAGCCTGGGCCGGTAGCTGGAGCAGGCCGGCGAAGATCGCCACGGCCAGCGGGTGAGGTGTCGGTCGGTGCATGAGAACTCCCTCCTGCAAACGGGCCCAATGGGTTTGGGGCGTCTGAGGGGGGATCGGCAACTGTTGTGCCAGGTTGTTTTGGCGGGGCTGAAAGCCTTGCAGCGCAAGGGCTGCGGCGATCGGGTGGGGGCTTTTTCGAGCCGCTGGGGGTGGGCGCTGGCCCCCAGGGTTGGGGAATGGGATGGGGCAGACTGCGCTTAGCGCAGGCGATCGGGGCTGTTGAAATTGGCTAGCCGGTCGTCGTCGGCGGCGCACTCCAGGGGTTGGACGGGCGCCTGTAGCAGTGCCTTCTGCAAGCTCCGCTCACCGGCCTGCCAGGCCTGCTCCAGCAGCGGTAGCATGCGCTTGGGCAGCACGCAGAACATGGGTTGCCAATACCCGTTCTGGCGCACCATGGCCGCGCTGTCGCCGCGCACCGCCAGGCTCAGCAGGTCTTCGAGCAGGGCCTGGTCCACCCGTGGCGCGTCGCACGCCAGCACCAGCAACCAGTCATGGCGCGCCACCGCAAGCCCGGCAATGACCCCGGCCAGCGGCCCTGGGAAATCGGCGTCGGTATCGCTCACCAGCGTGTCGGCATAGGCGCTATAGGCTGCATGGTTACGGTTGCAGGAAATCACCAGGTCATCGGTCAATGGCCGTGCTGCCCGCTGTACATGAGCCACCAGCGGCTCGCCTTGCCAGGGCACCAGGCCCTTGTCACGCCCGCCCATGCGCTGGCCACGGCCACCGGCGAGGATAAGGACAGAGCAGGGGGGAAGGGCGGTCGGCATGAACAGGGGTTCCGGGTAGTCAGGGCCTGGCACCCTCCCATTTCGTCGAGCGGTTGTCCAGCCGGCGTGTACAGGGGCGGGTGTTAATACCTGTAAGACGTCTGTGAAAAAGTGTAAGGATCCTGCCAGGGTACAGGTAGGAATCTATATTCTGCCTGCACCTTCGAGGGTTTCCTTTTCTCATTATCACAAACACCTATGCCGAACATTTTCCTGGTCGAAGACGACCGCGCACTGTCGGAGTTGATCGCCAGCTACCTGCAACGCAATGACTTCCACGTACGGGTCATCGCACGCGGCGACCAAGTGTTCGAGGAATACCGTCGCCAGCGCCCTGACCTGGTGATTCTCGACCTGATGCTGCCGGGCCTGGACGGCCTGCAAGTGTGCCGCCTGCTGCGCCAGGAATCGCGCAGCCTGCCCATCCTCATGCTGACTGCCCGCGACGACAGCCACGATCAGGTGCTGGGCCTGGAAATGGGCGCCGATGATTACGTCACCAAACCTTGCGAACCACGGGTACTGCTGGCGCGGGTGCGTACCTTGCTGCGCCGCAGCGGGGTGCACGAGCCACGCCTGGACAGCGAGCTGATCCTGATCGGCGGGCTGTGCATCGACCTGGCCGAGCGCAGTGTCAGCTGGCGTGGTGCCCAGGTCGAGTTGTCGTGTAGCGAGTACAACCTGCTGGTGGTGCTGGCGCGCAACGCCGGCGAAGTGCTCAGCCGCGACCGGATCCTGCAGCAGCTGCGCGGCATCGAATTCAATGGCACCGACCGCTCGGTGGACGTGGCTATCTCCAAGCTGCGGCGCAAGTTCGACGACAGTGCCGGTGAAGCCCGCAAGATCAAGACCGTGTGGGGCAAGGGCTACCTGTTCAGCCGCGTCGAGTGGGAGTACTGAGGCGCCATGCTGAAGATCCTGGTGCGCCTGTACCTGGTGATCATCGTCGCCTACGCCGGTGCCTTGCTGCTGATTCCCAGCGCCATCGTCGGTGCGTTCCAGGAACGCTTCATCGCCTATAACCTCGACCAGACCAAAGGCGTGAAAACCTTGGTGGTGCGCCAGTTCCAGCAGGCCCCACGCGAGAACTGGCCGCTGGTCGAACAGGAACTGAAGGCGGCGTTCGCGCCGATCGAGCTGCAATTGCAGCGCATGGACGATGCCGACCTGTTGCCCGATGAGCGCGCCCGCCTGGTTCATGGCCTGCACGTGGTGCGCATCGCCGAGTGGGGGTACTACCAGACGGTGCTGGCGCCCTTGGGTGAGGGGTGGCTGGTACGTTTGCATGCGCCCCCGGACCCGGTGGACATCAACGTATTGTCCTGGGGGGTGACGGTACTGATCGGCGCGGCCTTGCTCGGCTGCCTGTTGCTGTGGGTGTGGCCGCACTGGCGCGACCTGGAGCGCCTCAAGGAAACCGCCCATCGCCTGGGGCGGGGGGAAATGTCGCAGCGCACGCACATTTCGCCGCGCTCGAACATCGGTGAGCTGGCCGGTGTATTCGACACCATGGCGGGCGACCTGGAGCGTCACGTCAACCAACAGCGTGAGCTGCTCAATGCCGTGTCCCACGAGTTGCGCACGCCGCTGACCCGCCTGGATTTCGGCCTGGTACTGCTGTTCGACGAAGTGCCGCCAGCCAGCCGCAAGCGCTTGCTGGAACTGGTCGGGCACGTGCGCGAGCTGGATGAACTGGTACTCGAACTGCTGTCCTATAGCCGCTTGGGAAACGCCGACCAACCCCGCGAGCGAGTCGAGGTGTCGTTGCTGGAGCTGGTCGACAGTGTGCTGGGTGCCTTTGCCGAAGAGCTCGACAGCCGTGGCGTGCAGTGGGAGGTGCGGGCAGACAACACCCTGCCACGCTTTGTCCTAGACCCGCGCCTGACCGCACGCGCCGTGCAGAACCTGGTGCGCAATGCCATGCGCTATTGCGACCGGCGCCTGTTGCTGTGGTTGCGGCTGGAGGCGGATGGCGCTTGCCTGCTGACGGTGGAGGATGACGGGATAGGCATTCCTCCGGAGGAACGTGAGCGCATTTTTCAGCCGTTCTACCGCCTGGACCGCAGCCGCGACCGCAGCACCGGTGGGTTCGGGCTTGGCTTGGCGATCAGTCGTCGAGCCATCGAGGGGCAGGGTGGCACCTTGACCGTCAGGCAGTCGCCGCTGGGCGGCGCACAGTTCAGGGTGCGCCTGCCGGCGGGTTAGCCGCCCATCCCCTCGGCCCACAGCACGAAACGGTCCTTGCCCTGGTGCTTGGCGGCGTACAGCGCTTGGTCGGCGTGCACCAGCGCCAGGCTCAGGCTATCGTCGCGGGCCACCTTGGCCAGGCCGATGCTGATGGTCACCGGGTGCTGCGCGAGGTCATCGCGCACTCGTTGGCACAGGGTGCTGACCTGCTGTTCGGCAGCGGCCTGGTCAAGCCCGTCGAAGAAGATCGCGAACTCCTCGCCACCAAGGCGCGCAAACTCATGGCCGACGATGCACGCCTTGATATGCCCGGCCACGCGCTTGAGCACCTCGTCACCGATGTCATGCCCGAAGCGGTCGTTGACCTTCTTGAAATTGTCGATATCGATCATCGCCAGGTACTGCCCGGCGGCGGCATGGCGCAACTGGCGTTCGGCCTTGGCCATGAACGAGCGGCGGTTGGGGATCTCGGTGAGTGCGTCGACGTAGGCTTGCTCCAGCAACACTTTGGACAAGTAGTAGTTGTGCAGCTTGGCCAGGCGCATGCGCAGGTAGCTGTAGGTCACCAGGCCGCTGAGAAACAGCGCGTAGCTCAGCAACATCGCGCCTTCGAGCTCCAGGGCATCGATATGGGTATGCAGGAAGGGGTTGAGCATGACCCAGGTGATGGCCATGGCGCAGAAGAACGACCAGCGCCGCACCGGCGCGACCGACACGCAATACAGCACGCTGGACACCCCCAGCACCAGCCACACCGGACGCAGTTCGATGGGGATGCCGTCGATCAGCAGGCGCATCCCCAAGGTGATGACTGCGATGAACAGCAGGTTGAGTACGTCGAAGTGATGGCTGCGGCGGGTGAAGGCCAGTACCACGGTCAGGCTGCACAACGCGGCGATGAACACGCCTGACAGCCAGGTGAAGCCTTGGCCTCCCAGGTAGCTGATGATCAGGTCGAAGACCAGCCAGATGACAATGCTGACGCAGAAGATCAACAGGCAGAACGGGCGCATCGCCTCGAATTCGTGCTGGCGGAATTCGGCGCGCAGGGCCGCAGGGGCGACCTGCTTGCGAATGTGTTCTTCGAGGGTCTTGTACATGGGAAGGCCCCTTGATGATCGTTTGTCAGCGCTGGGCCCTTCGCGGGCAACTCAACTGCGTGGCAGTACACCCCGCGCCCAAGGTCGATAACGCAGGTCGAACACGGCTTCGGCATGGCATCCGCTGCCTGCTGTCGGTTCTGCGGGTTCGGCGTGGAACGGCTGGCCTTCGCCACTGACCTGGCGAAACGCCTCGCGCACGATCCCCACGCTACAGGGCAAGGCACTTTCATAACCCTGGCGCACCATCGCAGGCAAGCGTCCGGTACCGACACCGTCCTGCCACCACACCTTCAGCCCAAGGCCTGCCAACTGGTCCAGCCACTGCGCATTGACCCGGGGAGCCAACTGCCCGGCGCTGAAGGCACTGATATGCAGAGGCTTGTCGAGGCGCCGGTTGAACGCCTGCAGTTGGCTGTATAGGGCACTGCGGCGCTCGGCCTCACGAAAGTGCACATCGTCCAGCTCCATGGGCAAGTACCAACCGGCCACCTCCAGATTCCAGCTCGAACGCACCTGCTGGTACTGGTTCAGCGAGCGGCCCAACTGAGCGTTCCAGTAGGCGCTCAACCCTGCGCTGTCGAGTTCTTCCAGACGCTGGTAATAGGCCGGGTCCATGTACAGCCCTAGCACCAGCTCAAGCCCCTGGGCGCGCGCCTGGCGCAGGCTTTCGGCCAGCCAGCCATGGGCGCCGCCGAAGGTGCTGTCGCCATGGGCGCTCCATTGCACGATCAGGGTCTTGCCGCCTTGCGCCACGGTGTTGCGCCACAGTTGCTGCCACTGCGCGGGGGTAATGTTTTCGTCGCGGTTCAGGGGTTGGTAGAACAGGCGCTGGTCGGCTGTCGCCGGCAGGCATAAAACGAGTAAGCAGATTGCCAGGAATGTGCGCATCAGAAGGTCATCTCCACACCCAGCAGCATGCCGTTGGCGCTTTCATAAAGGTTGCCACCCAGGCCCTGCTGGTACTCCGCGCGCACCTTGAGCGAGCCGCGGTAAGCGTTGTAGCGGTCATCGTCGAACCACCATTGCCAGCGCACACCCACGCCGGTGCGCAGGTCCTGGCGCCAGTCGTTGTCCGGGTCTTGGCTGGCGAATTCGAGGAAGCCATAGGGCATGATCGACTGCGGCGAGCCTACCGGCAGCTTCCAGGCATGGCCCTGTTGGTAGCGCGACAGCCAGGCTTTATCGCCACTGCGGGTCCACCAGGCGGCGTCGAGGTAGAGGAAGCGCTCGTTCCACTGGTCTTCATCGATGCGCCAGTCGTTGCGCCAGTCGCCCTGGTCGAGGAACGAGCTGGTGGCGCGCAGCAGCAGGTCGTTGTATGAGGTCGCGTGATTGCGCAGCTTGCTCCAGTTATTGCTGACCTTGGCCGGGCTGGCCAGTTCGCCCAGGCGCATGCGCTTGTGGTGCTCGAGCTCGACCTGGCGCTGGTGGTACAGCTCGGTGTAGAGGTTAAGGTTGGCTTGGCCGAAAGGCTTGAAGCGCAGGCCTACGCCGGTGCCCATGCTTTGCCCGTAGTTGCTGCGGCCCTCGGCGCCGAACAGCACCCGCCCATACACCGACACGGTGCTGCCATTGCGGCTGGGCTCATCGCCCAGGGCGTGGTCCCACATGGCTGTCTGTACGTTCTGCGACTGGGCGCGACGTGGGGCGTCGTCATCGATCAAGCGGTCGATGGTCGAGATGCCGCCCGGCGACCAGGTGCTGGCCAGGGTCACGGTGTCGCGGCGGGACAATGCCTCGTGGGCGCGGCGCTGGCGGTAGATGCGCGCTTCCAGGCTGCCGTATTCGTCGTCGCCATCGACCACGTTGCGTTCCACATCGATCACCCGGCGCAGCTCGCGGCGCGCTGCGGCGCTGTCTTCGACTTCGTCGTAGCGCAGCGCCAGGGTTTCACCCAGGCGGTAGTCCTCGGGGAAGTCGCGGGTGGCGCGTTGCAGGTAGGGAATGGACTGGCGGCGTACCTGTTTATCGCGGGCACTGGCCAGGCGCATGCCGTAGTCGGCGCGATAGCGTGGCTGGTCCGGGGCCAGGCGCACGGCTTCGGCTAGCCAGGCGGTGCTCTGGGTACTGTCGCCGGCTTGCTGGGCGGTGGCGGCGGCCGCGTAGAAGTGGTCGGCACGTGGGTTGCGCTTGAGTGCCTCGCGTTGATAGACCATGGCTTGGGCGCTGTCGCCCTGGCGTTGGGCAATGGCGGCACCCAGGGCCCAGTCATCGGCGCTTTGGTGTGGCGCGGCGTCCCAGTATTGGCGTGCGCTGTCAGCATCACCCAGGTTGAGCGCGCCACGGGCGGCAGTCAGGCGGGCGTTGGCGGTCCATTCATCGGCGCGCAGGCTGCGCCAGATCGGCTGGGCCGAGGCGGAGTCACCGGCTGCTTCCAGGGCGTAGGCCAGGGGCAGGCGGCTGCTGCGATCGCCCAGGCGCTCGGCCGCTTGGTAGTAGACCACTGCCTCGCCGGGCTGGTCGGGCATGGCGCAGCGGCCCAGCGCTCGGTACTGGCCGGCCTCGCTGGGGTTGGCCGGTATTGCCTGGCGCACGGCGGCGCACTGGCCGGCCTCGGCCAGGCGGCCGAGCAGCAGAGCGCGGGTCGGGGCGTCGACACGTGGAACCAACGTCAGCATGCGCGAGGTGTTCAAGGGACCGTCGTTGCGTGCATAGAGGGCGCCCAGGCGTTGCAGCAACGAAGGGCTCAGACGGCCCTGGCGGCGGTCGTAGGCCTGTTCCAGTAGAACCCGGGCGCGTTCGGCCTGGCCCTCTTCGAGCAGCATGAAGCTGGCCTGCTCCAGAGCGGCCAGGTCGCCGGTCTGGCGGTAGCGGCGTTCCCACTGCGCAGCGGTGCGTGGCAGCGCGGCCTGCGGCGGGTCGCCATACAGGCGCTGCTTGAGCACGGCGTAGGCACGGGGGTTTTCCTGGGCCTGGCAGCCGGCGAACTGCTCGCGGGCCTGGCCCGGGTCGCGTTGCGACAGCCAGTCGACGATCTCCAGGCAAGGACGTTCCAGGGCATTGCTCAGGCGCCGCACCAGGGCGACGTCGTCGCCATTGCGTGCCAGCTCCCACAGTTGTTGGCGCTGTTGCGGGTTTTCCTGCAGTTCCTCGGGCAGGCTGCGCAGCCAGCGCTCGGCCTGGCGCTGGCGACCAACGGCGATGGCGCGGTTGGCCATGGCCAGGCGGGCGTCGTTGGCGGCATCGGGGGAAGGGGCGCTGGGCAAGAGCTTCTCGAGGCCTGGGTCGTCCAGCTGCTGCACATAGGCATTGGCCAGGCGTGGCCACTCCTCGGCTGGCAGGGAGCCCTGGTCGGCCAAGGGTTGCAGTTGCGCGATGGTCTGGCCCCAGTCGCGCAGCCGCTCGGCGAAGATGGCCCGGGTGATGCGCAGTACCAGGCCATCGTCTTGCGCGGGCAGGCCGTTGAGCCATTGCAGCGCGCGTTCCGGGCCTTGGGATTTGGCCAGGCTCAGGCTGTAGGCCTGCCATAGGCGTTGACGGCGCTGGCCGGTGCTGGAAGCGATCCAGCTTTCGACCTGGCTGGCCGGTGGTGGGTCGCGTTCGATCCAGGCCAGGCGCAGCTCCAGCAGCGCGTCGGCCTGCTCCGGGGTGTCGCCCAATTGCTCGGCGGTCGCCTGGGCCTCCTTATAGCGCCCCTGTTTGGCCAGGGCCTCGGACAGCAAGGTGCGGGCCTCGTCGTTGTTGGGCACACGCTCGAGCACATGGCGGGTCAGGCGCTCGACCTCGGCCCAGTTGTTGTTCTTCGCCTCGCGGTAGCTGCGCTCCATGAACGGGTAGCTGGTGAAGCGCTGGAAGTCGCTCATGGGCTCGGCGGCCAGGGCCGGCAGCGTGGCGAGGTACAGCAGCCCGGCGAGGGTCAGGGGAACACGCGGCTTCATGCCATCTCCCGGATCAGGTCATAGGCGGCCTGCTGTTCGCTGGCCTGCTCGGCGAGGGCTTCCTGCAGCACCTCTTCGGTGATGATGCCGCGAGCGATCAGGTGTTCGCCCAGGGTCATGCGCTCGGGGTTGAAATCGATCAGTGCCTGGTTGAACAGGGCTACCGGCACCATACCGCGTACCTGCAACAGCGAGCCCAGCATGACCTGGTGGTGGCTGACCTGCTCCAGCAGCTCGGCGTCGTCCTGGTGACGCTCGAGCACCGCCAGCATTTCCCGGGTTTCCGGCTTCTGCCAGGGGCTTGGGTAGTGGTAGCTCAGGCCCAGGGCCACGCGGCCCTGGGGCGCCAATTGGCACCTGACCGGGCGTTTGAGCTGGCGGCTGATCACCCCCAGCGACACCTGGCTGACCGGTGTTTCGCTGGCCAGCACCAGGGTCTTGCCATCTTCGGCCACCGGCAGCACGCCATAATGGGTGGCCAGGCGCCGTGGCAGCTGGGCGATCAACGCCGGATCGAGCTTGAACGGGTTGAGCGGCGCCCAGGGCAGGTCGAGTTGTTCGGCCAACGCCTCGACCAGCTGCTCGCTGGTCAACAGGCCGCGCAGCAGCAGCTCGCGACCCAGGCGGCGACGTACCGGGTTGGTGATGGCCTCGTGCAGTTGTTGCTCGTTGATCAGCCCCTTGGCCAACAGGCGTTGGCCCAGCGGCGTGCGTGCCGGGGCAGCGATGGCGGGGAATTCATGGGTGGTCTTGTCCCAGGCCACGCGCCGCGAGTCGCCCATGGCCAGTACCTGGCGCAGGGCACGGATATTGGCGAAGAAGTTGACGAAGTTGCTCCACATCATGCGCGGCGCCGACAGCAGGCCTTCGCCGATGCCATAGAAGCGGGTGACGAACCAGAAGCGCTGGAACAGCCGGTTGAGCAGCAGCAGGCCGTTGAGCCACAGCAGGATCGAGAGCAGCTGGCTATCGCCGAGAATCGACATGAAGCGCCACGAATCGGGGGCGATCACCGTCACCAGCCACATCACCAGCAGCACCAGCAGCAACAGGTTGACCAGGAAGCTCAGCAGGTAGGCGAACAGGCCACGGCGGTCACGCCAGAGGAAATAGTTGAGCGCCCCGGTGCGGCTCCAGCCCAGGTTGGTGGTGCCCTGGAACACGATGCCGACGATCCACCGCGACTTCTGCCGAATGGCGTGCTGCCAGTCGCGCGGGAAATGCTCGCGCACGCAGATCACCTGGGAGAACGCGCGGCTCATGCCCAGGCGCCACTCCTGCTTCAGCGCCAAGGCCGGGTCGCTGATGGAGTAGCGGGCGAAGATGCACTTCATGCCTTTTTGCTTCAGGCGAAAACCGATGTCGTAGTCTTCGGTCAAGCTTTGTACATCGAAGGCGATGCCGTCACCGTCCTCGAGCAGCGCATCGATGGCGCGCTGGCTGAAGCAGGTGCCGACCCCGGCACTGGGCACCTGGCCGGTCAGGGCCTCGCGCACGATAACGTCCTTGCCGTGGTTCTCGGCGAACTCATCGACATAGTGCCCGGCGGTGAAACCTTTCCATTCCGGCGCGTAGGGGTACACCGGAATCTGGATCATGTCCTTGGCCGGCAGCAGGTAGTTGAACAGCCGCAGCTCCATGGGCGAGATCACGTCCTCGGCGTCATGCAGGATGAAGCCGGCGAACTGGATACGTGCGTCCTGCTGGAAGCGCAGGATGGCATCGATGATGTTGTTCAGGCAGTCGGCCTTGGAGGTAGGGCCGGGGCGGGCGCACACCACCTTGTGCACGTTGGGATAGTGCAGGCACACGGCGTCGACGTCGGCCTGGGTCTGCGGGTCGTTCGGGTAGGTGCCGACGAAGATCTGGTAGTTCTCGTAGTCGATGGTCGAGGCCGCCAGGCGCGCCATCTCGCCGACCACGCCCACCTCGTTCCAGGCCGGCACCATGATCGCCAGGGGTTTCTCCGGCACCTCGAACAGACGCTTCTCGTCGGCCTTGCTGTGCTTGTCATAGATACGAAAACGCCGCACCAGCGCCCGCACCCAGTAGCAGAGGTCGATGAACAGGTCATCCAGGCCCAGCACGAACATCAGCGTGGCCAGGGTGATTGCAAGGATCTTCAGGCCGAACAGCACATAGGTAAGGACATCGATGACCACCAGGCTCATGCGTCGTCTCTGCTCGTGTCGCGTTCCTCGAACCAGCGCTCCAGGCGCTTGGCGATATGTTCGCTGGCGTGGCCGTCACCGAACGGGGTGTGCACCCGTGCCATGCGTGCGTAGGCCTCGGGGTCGTCGAGCAGTTGGCTGGTTTCACGCACGATGCGTTCGGTAAGGGTGCCGACCAGCTTGACCGTGCCGCCCTCGAGCGCCGAAGGCCGTTCGGTGACCTTGCGCAGTACCAGCACCGGTTTGCCCAGCGCCGGGGCTTCTTCCTGCACACCGCCGGAGTCGGTCAGGATGATATGCGCGCGGTTCATCAGCCAGACGAAGTGCTGGTAGTCCTGCGGGGCGACCAGGTGAATGTTGTCGCGACCGGACAGCACGCTGTACACCGCCTTCTGTACCTGCGGGTTGAGGTGCACCGGGTAGACGAACTGCACGTCGGGGTAGCGCAGGGCAAGCTCGGCCAGGGCCAGGCAGATGCGCTCGAAGCCTGCGCCGAAATTCTCGCGGCGGTGGCCGGTGATCAGGACCATGCGCTGGCCATCGACCAAGGCGGCCAAGGGAGAGTCGGCGGCGGGCTGCCAGTGGGCCTCTTCCAGGTGCTTGCGCATCCACAACAGGGCGTCGATCACCGTATTGCCGGTGACCTCGATGTGCTCCAGGGGCACGCCTTCGCGCAGCAGGTTGTCGCGGCACTTGGTGGTGGGGGCGAAGTGCAGGTCGGCGAGCACGCCGGTCAGGCGTCGGTTGGCTTCCTCCGGCCAGGGCTGCTGCAGGTTGCCGGTGCGCAGGCCCGCCTCGACGTGGCCGATGGGAATGTGTCGGTGGAACGCTGCCAAGCCTGCGATGAAGCTGGTGGTGGTGTCGCCGTGCACCAGCACGATGTCTGGCTTGACCTGCTCATAGGCCTTGTCGAGCTTGTCCAGCAGGTCACGCGACAGACCGTTGAGGGTCTGGTTCTGGGTCATCACCTTGAGGTCCTGGTCGACGGTCAGGCCGAAGGCGGTGAGCACCTGCTCAAGCATTTCCCGGTGTTGGCCGGTGGAGCAGATATGCAGGTCGATGCCTGGCCATTCGCGCAGCACCCGGGCCAGGGGTGCCATCTTGATTGCTTCGGGGCGGGTGCCGAATACCATCATGACGGTGTGAGCCATCGTCGCGTTCCTCGTCCGAGTCCCTGTACGAAGTTGTACGATTTGCATCTGCGTGTAGAACGTAGATACAAGCAGGGGATAGTGGGGTTGTCCAATTCGCGTGCGAAGGCTAATGGCTAGCACGGAAATAGGGAATAGCCCTGAAGAGGGGGCGAGGGAAAATGTCAGGGAATGGCGTTTGCCTGAATGAAAAGGGCGGCGCAAGCCTTTCGGCCTGCACCGCCCTCATGCTGCGTGGCAGGTGTCGTGAGGCAGTTAGACCACCACGCCCTGGCTGCGCAGGTAGTCGTCGTAGGTGCCGCTGAAGTCCACCACGCCATCGGCCGACAGCTCGATGACGCGGGTGGCCAGCGACGACACGAACTCGCGGTCATGGCTGACGAACAGCAGGGTGCCCGGGTAGTTCTCCAGCGCCAGGTTCAGTGCCTCGATCGACTCCATGTCCAGGTGGTTGGTGGGTTCGTCCATCACCAGCACGTTGGGCTTTTGCAGGATCAGCTTGCCGAACAGCATGCGGCCCTGTTCACCACCGGAGATCACCTTGACCGATTTCAGGATCTCGTCGTTGGAGAACAGCATGCGCCCCAGGGTGCCGCGGATCACTTGCTCGCCTTGGGTCCACTGGCCCATCCAGTCGAACAGCGAAACGTCGTCCTCGAAGTCGTGGGCGTGGTCCTGGGCGTAGTAGCCCACTTCGGCGCTGTCCGTCCATTTCACGGCGCCCTTATCCGGGGTCATCTCGCCGACCAGGGTGCGCAGCAGGGTGGTCTTGCCGATGCCGTTGGGGCCGATGATGGCCACGCGCTCGCCGGCTTCGATGGTGACGCTGAAGTCCTTGAACAGCACCTTGTCGTCGAAGGCCTTGGCCATTTTCTCGACGGTCACGGCCTGGCGGTGCAGCTTCTTGTTCTGCTCGAAGCGAATGAACGGGCTGACCCGGCTCGACGGCTTGACTTCGGCCAGCTGGATCTTGTCGATCTGCTTGGCGCGCGAGGTGGCCTGCTTGGCCTTCGAGGCGTTGGCCGAGAAGCGGCTGACGAAGGTCTGCAGCTCGGCGATCTGGGCTTTCTTCTTGGCGTTGTCGGCCAGCAGTTGCTCGCGCGACTGTGTGGCGGCGGTCATGTACTCGTCGTAGTTGCCCGGGAACAGGCGCAGCTCGCCGTAGTCCAGGTCGGCCATGTGGGTGCAGACGCTGTTGAGGAAGTGGCGGTCGTGGGAAATGATCACCATGGTGCTGTTGCGCGCGGTGAGGATGTTTTCCAGCCAGCGGATGGTGTTGATGTCCAGGTGGTTGGTCGGCTCGTCCAGCAGCAGCACGTCGGGGTCGGAGAACAGCGCCTGGGCCAGCAGCACGCGCAGTTTCCAGCCGGGCGCCACTTCGCTCATCGGGCCGAAGTGTTGCTCCAGTGGAATGCCCAGGCCCAGCAGCAGCTCACCGGCGCGGGATTCGGCGGTGTAGCCGTCCATTTCGGCGAACTCGGTTTCCAGCTCCGCGACGGCCATGCCGTCTTCCTCGGTCATTTCCGGCAGCGAGTAGATGCGGTCGCGCTCGGCCTTGACCTTCCACAGCTGGCCGTGGCCCATGATGACGGTGTCGATCACGGTGAATTCTTCATAGGCGAACTGGTCCTGGCGCAGCTTGCCCAGGCGGGTGTTCGGCTCGAGCATCACCTGGCCTGCGGACGGCTCCAGGTCGCCGCCGAGGATCTTCATGAAGGTCGACTTGCCGCAGCCGTTGGCGCCGATCAGGCCGTAGCGGTTGCCGTTGTTGAATTTGACCGAGACGTTCTCGAACAGCGGCTTGGCGCCGAACTGCATGGTGATGTTGGCTGTAGAAATCAAGTGCTTGTCCTGCGGGGGTTCCAGAGGTGTATTTAGGCCCTCTCGTCGGTTTTGGGCCAATCTTGGGCCAATTCGACTCGGGGCGGCAGCTTCTCCAGCTCCCTCCAGTCCGAGGAGGAGCTGATCCATTTCGCGTAGGTAGAGAGCAACATCTCGACGCTGTGGCCGAGCTGGTTTGCGATGAACGCGTGGTTCATCTCAGCCATCAGGCACATGTTTGCGTAGGTGTGGCGGGTGTCGTACTGGCGGCGCTCACGGATGCTCAGCGCCTTGAGCGCTGATTTGAAGTGGCGGATTGTAACACTTGGCTCGTTGATCCACAGCCCACCTTTACTCGGCGGGAAGACAAATGGACTGATGGGGTAGGTGGACTTCGACGCATCTTCCTCAAGTCGGCAATTCTGCGCGCCTGCCGCTTCACTGGGCTCACTCAGCTTTGAATCTGCAGGAGGGGAATCTGGACGGCAGACTACCCTCCTGAAACTTCAGAGCCTGTACTGAATGGTGTAGGACTCATCGTCTCTCGGATCTATCGTTATAGGAATGCCGAAGAGCTTTCCTCGACAATCACTGACAATGCACCGATACACATTTCCCTGCTGGAGCTGGTTCCACAGCCCTTCGTCATGTATCGCAATCTGCAACACACGGTTGTTCGGATCCTCTCTGACCTGAGCAACGTGATGGTCCAGGTCGCACCCGAATTCAGCAGTGGTAAACTCAGGATCGTAGCCGATCAGCACGCCGTGCCTTTTCAGATCGTCCCGAATACGCTCAATCACGTCGTCTGCTTCTTGTTTTAGCATGATCGTTATCTCGCGATGTTGTACTCATCAAAACTCTAGCTGAGCCTGATGGTTTTCGTTGTTTATTGGGGCAATCAACGACTCACTCTCATTCTTGGCATTCCCCATGGCCTTGCCGACTTGATACCACCGGAAATCCGCTGCTGGTGTGCGGCCCCGTTCCAGGATTGCCCCAGCCCCGCCTCAGCCCAGGCATTGATCGGATCGAAACCTTTACCCTTTGCCCAGAATGGCGACCATCCCCACTTGATGCGATCCACGCTCAAGCCGTCCGCAGTTTGCTGAATGATCTAGACCCGCGCCGACGGTGCCACGTTGTAACGGTTGATGGGCTCATGGTCGTACCCGTTGATCACCACCTGGTCCGGCGACAGTTGCTGTCGTGCGCCGCGTGGTTCGGCTTCGCTGGCGGCCATATGCATATTTCTAAAGGGTATTTAAATTTAATTTTTTATACCGATAGTATCCGCGTTCGTGAGTCGGGCTCTGACTCGCCACCCATAGAACGCGCCCCTGAGAGGGCGACACCCAACACTTAGGAGCGCACCATGAAATACAACCGCCTGGCCGCTGCATTGGGCCTGCTTGGGGTACTGGCCTTGCCCCTGGCTGCACACGCCGAAGGCAAGATCAGCATCGCGCAGCAATTTGGCATCGGCTACCTGGTGCTGCATGTGGTCAAGGACCAACAGTTGATCGAGAAACACGCCAAGGCACAGGGGTTGGACGACATCGAAGTCGAGTGGCGGACCATTTCCGGCGCCACGGCGATGAACGAGGCCTTGCTGGCCGGCGCCATCGATGTGGTTTCGGCAGGTGTGCCGCCGATGCTCACGGTCTGGGACCGCACCGCGGGTCGACAGAACGTCAAGGCCGTTGCCGCGTTGGGTTCGCTGCCGGGCTATGTGCTGAGCAATCGCGAGGGCGTCAAGACGCTGAAGGACTTGTCGGACAAAGACCGCATCGCCGTACCTGCAGCGGGGGTTGGCTTCCAATCGCGCACCTTGCAGATCGAAACCGCCAAGCTCTATGGCAACGCGGATTTCCAGCGTTTCGACAAAATCTCCGTCAGCCTGCCGCACCCGGACGCAACCGCCGCGCTGATCAAGGGCGGCTCGGAAATCACCACGCACTTCTCCAGTCCGCCATTTCAGTACCAAGCCTTGGAAAACCCCAAGGTGCACAAGCTGATCAGCAGCTACGACATCCTTGGCGGCCAAGCCACCTTCAACGTGCTGTACGCCACCGAGAAATTCCACGACCAGAACCCCAAGACCTACAAGGCGTTCTACGACGCACTGGTTGAGGCCGAGCAGATCATCAAGGCGGATAAGGCCGCAGCTGCCGAGACCTACATCCGCGTGGAAAACTCCAAGCTGCCGCTGGATTTCGTGCGCAAGATCATCGAAGACCCGGAAAACGACTTCACCGTGTCGCCGCAGCGCACCTTCATCTATGCCCAGAAGCTGCATGAGCTGGGTGTGCTGAAGAACAAGGCCGAGTCCTGGAAGGACTATTTCTTCCCTGAGGCCTACGTGAACCCGGGGAGCTGATCACAAGGCATGGGTGCAAGCCATGGGCGGTTCCGGTAACGTGCACCGCTCGCGCCCGCCGACAGGAACCTGTGATGCCCTCTGCCTTTACCCTCATGCAATCGCCCGTCGGCGTCCTCACCCTGGTAGCGCGCGGCGATTGCCTGGCGGCGGTGCTCTGGGAGCAGGAGCGGGAAAACCGCGTGCGCCTGGGTGAGCTACACCGCGATGACCGCCACCCGGTGCTGCTGGAAACCGCGCGGCAGCTGGGTGAGTACTTCGCAGGTCAGCGTCAGCGCTTCGAGCTGCCCCTGAATTTTGCTGGCACCGAGTTCCAGCGCCAGGTGTGGGCCGCCTTGCTGACCATTCCGTTTGGCGAAACCCGCAGCTACAGCGATATCGCCCAGCAGCTTGGCAACCCCAAGGCGGTGCGGGCGGTGGGCGCGGCCAACGGGCGCAACCCGATTTCGATCATCGCGCCTTGCCACCGGGTAATCGGCGCTTCAGGTAGCCTCACGGGGTTCGCGGGGGGCTTGCAGGCCAAGCAGTATCTGTTGGCCTTGGAGGGGCGGGAAAGCCTGACGCTGGGCTTCTAGTCCAGCCACCAGGCCAGAGCGCACAACAGCAGTGTCAGCACGCTGCCAGCGAACAGGCTGTAGTACACGCGGGCTCGCTGCGCGTGGGCCTGCACTTCACGAAAATACTGCGCCTTGGGCGGGGCGCCGGGGTGATGGCGCAAGCCTTCGGCGAGATCGACCAACCGACCGCGGATCAACAGGCCGACGAAATAGTAGGTCGAGGCATAACTGGCCAGCGCCAGCAGCAGGTACTTCACAGGTGTCCATCCTTGGCCGATACGAGCGGCGAGGATACTACCTGGCGATAGACCTTCACCAGCGCCTGCTCAGGAAGCCGGGCGTTGCGCGAAGCGCTGGCGGAACCAGTCGCCGAGCATGCTTTTTTCTGCGTAGAGGCGGTCGCTGCTGGCTTGGCGGCCTGGGCGGCTGAGGTACATCTTGTCGCTGACCCGTTCTTCGGCCTGCTGGTCGGGGCGGCCCGGCTGGCTCAGGGTGTAGCTCAGGTCGATGCTCGGCCAAGTGATTTCACGCATGAAGCGCACATCATAGGCGCGACTGTTCCAGGGCTCGTAGCGGCCCGCCAGATCGATGTCACGGATATCGATGCGCAACTGTTGCCCGGGTGGCAGGTAGCGCAGGGCCAGCTTTTGCAGGTGTTCGGTGAGGGCCTTGATCACCTGGGCGTCGGCACCGCGCTCGTAGCCGCGGCTGTCCAGGCTGGCGTCGCGGAATTTCTCGGGGTGGTCGAAGTGCACCTCGACGTTTGCAGGCGTGGCCTGCTGAGGTGGCGTGCCTTGTGCCATGCTGTTGCAAGTGAGGCTCATGAGCACGGCACTGGCGAGGAGGTAGCGCATGGTGCGTCTCCGGGAATGAGTGTCACACGCCTATTCTACGCCCGGCGCTGTGCGCATGCAGCAGAGGACAAACGTAATGGCTCGGTTTCAGCAGGTAGCGGCCAACGACAAAGGGCGTGACCTGGCGGTGGGTGATATTCATGGCCACTTCCACCGCTTGCAGCAGCGCCTGGACGAGGTGGGCTTCGACCCGGCCGTCGACCGGCTGTTCAGCGTCGGTGACCTGGTCGACCGTGGCCCTGACAGCGAGCAGGCGCTGGTGTGGCTGGCCAAGCCCTGGTTCCATGCCGTGCAGGGCAATCATGAAGCCTTGGCGGTGAACCTGGTGCGGGGCGGGCGCCTGGACCTTGGGATGTACCGTGCGGCAGGTGGCGGTTGGTTCATCGACCTGCCCAGGGCCGAGCAAGAGCGCTTCGTCGAGGCGTTCGCGCAGATGCCGCTGGCCTTGGAGGTGCAGACGGCGACAGGGCGGGTGGGGCTGCTACATGCCGACAGCCCGTTCGACGATTGGTCGGTGTTGCGCGCGAATCTTTTGGCAGGCGACGACCCCGAGGTGCGGGAGGTGTGCCAGTGGTCGCGACGGCGCCTGCGTGAGGATGACGAGCGCCCGGTGGCTGGCCTGCGTGCGCTGCTGGTGGGGCATACGCCGATGCTCAAGGCCAAGGTGCTCGGCAATGTCTGGCACCTCGATACCGGCGGCTGGGGCAGTGGCTCCTTCACCTTGTTGGAGTTGGACGAGCTGCGGCTGCTATAGGGCAACTCAGTCGCGGTAGAAGACCTGCACCAGGTGGTAACCGAACTTGCTCTTGACCGGCCCGTGTATCTCGCGCAAGGCCTTCTTGAAGATCACCTGGTCGATGGCGCCCACCATTTGCCCCGGACGCACCTCACCCAAGTCGCCACCACGCTTGCCGGAAGGGCAGGTGGAGAATTTCTTGGCCAGCACATCGAACGCCTCGCCCTTGGCCAGGCGCTGTTTCAGCTGTTCGGCCTCGGCGGCGGTCTTGACCAGGATGTGGCGGGCTTGGGCTTTCATGGGGGGGGTACCTGCATGTGCTACGAAAAAAAGGCGGCCATTATGCCTGAAATGGCCGCCATTCGGTCGCTCAACCCTGTTCGCGCAGCTCCGGCCGGTCGCGGAACTGCTCCAGCGCCTCGGGGTTGGCCAGCGCATCGGTGTTCTTCACTGGCTGGCCGTGCACCACGTTGCGAATCGCCAGTTCCACCAGCTTGCCGCTGATGGTCCGCGGGATGTCGTTGACCTGGGCGATCACCGCCGGCACATGGCGCGGCGTGGTGTATTGGCGGATGACCTGACGGATGCGTTGGCGCAGGGGTTCGTCCAGGGCCAAACCTTCACGCAGGCGCACGAACAGCACCACCCGCACATCGCCGTGCCAGTCCTGGCCGATGGCCACGCTTTCCAGCACTTCCTCGACCTTTTCCACCTGGCGGTAGATCTCCGCCGTGCCAATGCGCACGCCACCGGGGTTGAGCACGGCGTCCGAGCGGCCATGGATGACCATGCCGCCGCTGGCGGTCTGCTCGGCGTAGTCGCCTTGTGCCCAGACCCCGGGAAACTGGCTGAAATAGGCGTCATGGTAGCGGCTGCCATCGTCGTCACCCCAGAAACCCAGGGGCATCGAGGGGAAGTTGCGAGTACAGACCAGTTCGCCTTTCTCGCCACTCACCGGGCGGCCCTTGGCGTCCCACACCTCCACGGCCATGCCCAAGCCCTTGCCCTGGATTTCCCCGCGGCGCACCGGCAGCAGCGGGTTGCCCAGCACGAAGCACGAGACGATATCGGTGCCGCCGGACATCGAGGCCAGGCACAGGTCGGCCTTGAACTTGCCATACACATAGTCGTAGCTGTGCGGCGACAGCGGCGAGCCGGTGGACAGCAGCAGGCGCAGGGTGTCCAGGCGGTGGCTGTGGGCCGGCTCCAGGCCTGCCTGTTCGAGGGCCGCAAGGTACTTGGCGCTGGTGCCGAAGGCGTGCACCCCTTCGGCATCGATCAAATCGAGCAGGCGCTCGGGCCCTGGGTGGAACGGCGAGCCATCGTACAGCACCAGGGTGGCGCCCACCGCCAGGCCGCTGGCCAGCCAATTCCACATCATCCAGCCGCAGGTGGTGTAGTAGAACAACACGTCGTTGGCCGCCAGGTCGTTGTGCAGCCCATGCTCCTTCAGGTGCTGCAACAGCACGCCGCCGGCGCGGTGCACGATGCACTTGGGCACGCCGGTGGTGCCGCTGGAATAGAGGATGTACAGCGGGTGGTCGAAGGGCAGGGCGACGAACCGGGGTTCGCCGCCGGGCGTGAAGAAATCGTCCCACAAGCTGACCTTGGGGGCCTGGAACTCATCGCTGCGGGTACCGAGGCGGGTATGGGGCACCACCAGCAGGTGCTGCAGCGTCGGCAGTTGGGCGACCACCTGGTTGACCTTGTCCACCTGGTCGATGGTCTTGCCGGCGTACTCATAGCCCGCGCAAACGATCAGCAGCTTCGGTTCGATCTGCCCGAAGCGGTCGATGATGTCGTGGGTGCCGAACTCTGGCGATGAACTCGACCAGATCGCCCCCAAGCTTGTGCAGGCCAGCATGGCCACCAGGGTTTGCCAGGTGTTGGGCATGACCGCCGCGACCCTTGTCTCCAGCCTGGATACCCAGGGCGTGCAAGGCGTTCTGCAACCCGGCGACCTGGGCTGCCAGCTGGGCATGGGTGAGGACATGGCGTTGGCCATCCTCGCGAATGGCTACCACCGCCGGGTGCGTGTCGCGGCGGCGCAGCAGGTGCTCGGCGTAGTTCAGCGTGGCGCCGCTGAACCAGCGGGCATCAGGCATGTGTGGGCCTTCGTCGAGCACGGCGGTGGGCGGTGTGTGCCACTGCACATCGAAGTATTCTACGAGGGTTTGCCAGAAATCGACGCGCTGTTCGATGCTCCAGCGGTGCAGGTCGGCGTAGTCGTTCAGCGTCAGGCTGAAGCGGTCGTTGACCTGGCGACGCAAGGTGTCCATGCGGCTGGCGTCGATGCGCGCTTGGGAGGGTTGCCAGAGAGGTGTGTTCATGGCGTTTCTCCTTTGAGGCTGGCGCCCAAGGCGCCAGCTACCAGCAAGGTTAGCCGCTACTGCGCCAGCCACCCACCATCGACGTTCCAGGCCGCCCCGCGCACCTGGCTGCCGGCTTCGCTGCACAGGAACAGCACCAGCTCGCCCAGGTGCTGCGGGGTGACGAAGGCCAGCGACGGTTGCTTCTCGGCCAGCAGGTCGTGCTGCGCCTGCTGCGCATCGCCGCCCTTGGCGGCGCGGTCGTCGATCTGCTTCTGCACCAACGGGGTCAGCACCCAGCCAGGGCAAATGGCATTGCAGGTAACGTTGCTGGTGGCAGTCTCAAGGCCCACCACCTTGGTCAGGCCGATCACCCCATGCTTGGCCGCCACATAGGCCGCCTTGCCGGTCGAACCCACCAGGCCATGCACCGAGGCGATGTTGATGATCCGCCCCCAGCCCCGCTCGCGCATGCCCGGCAGGGCCAGGCGGGTGCCGTGGAACACCGCCGAAAGGTTCAGGGCGATGATCTTGTCCCAGCTCTCTACTGGGAACTGCTCCACCGGCGCCACGTGCTGGATGCCCGCGTTGTTCACCAGGATGTCGATGCCGCCGAACTCGCGCTCGGCCAGGGCGAACAGCGCTTCGATCTGCCCCACGTCGGCGAGGTCGGCCGGGTGGTGCGCGACCTTCACGCCGTGCTTGGCGATTTCGGCGATGGCCGGGTTGGGGTCGCCGAAGCCATTGAGCAGGATGTTCGCGCCCGCCTGGGCGAGCACCTGGGCGATGCCCAGGCCGATGCCGCTGGTGGAACCGGTGACCAGTGCTGTCTTGCCGTTGAGATTCATGCGCAGCTCCTTAGACGATGCCGGTGGCGTAGAAGGTCGCGATGACCACGAATACCGCCAGGGTCTTGATCAGGGTAATACCGAAGATGTCCTTGTAGGCCTCGCGATGGGTGAGGCCGGTGACCGCCAGCAGGGTAATCACCGCGCCGTTGTGTGGCAGGGTGTCCATGCCGCCGCTCGCCATGGAGGCCACCCGGTGCATCACTTCCAGGGGAATATTGGCAGCATTGGCGGCCGCGATGAAAGTATCGCCCATGGCCGCCAGGGCGATGCTCATGCCGCCCGAGGCGGAACCTGTGATACCGGCCAGCAAGGTCACGGTGATCGCTTCGTTGACCAGCGGGTTGGGAATGGCCTTCAACGCATCGGCCAGCACCAGGAAGCCTGGCAGCGAGGCGATCACCGCGCCGAAGCCATACTCGGAAGCGGTGTTCATCGCCGCCAGCAACGCACCGCTGACCGCGCTCTTGGTGCCTTCGGCCAGGCGTTGGCGGATCACCCCGAAGGCGCATACCAGCACCATCAGGATGCCCACCAGCAGCGCGGCCTGTACCGCCCAGATCGCTGTGAGCTTGGTCACATCGCTTTGCAGCGGCGCACTCATGCCCGGCAATTGCAAGCTGTGGCTGGTGCCGTACCACTGTGGAATCCAGTGGGTGAACAGCAGGTTCATCACCCCCACCAGCACCAGCGGCGAAAGCGCCAGCCACGGGTTGGGCAGGTCGATATCGTCGGCGGTCTCCGGTTCGTTGCGCAGCGAGGTGCCGTAGCCTTCGCCCTTGCGCAGGGCCTTGTTGCGCTGGCGGTGCAGGTAGAGCATGCCGACGCTGAACACGAAAATGGTGCCGATCACCCCAAGCCAGGGCGCGGCCCAGGCATTGGTGTTGAAGAAGGCGCTGGGGATGATGTTCTGGATCTGCGGCGTGCCGGGCAGGGCGTCCATGGTGAAGGAGAACGCGCCCAGGGCGATGGTGGCCGGGATCAGGCGTTTAGGGATGTCGCTCTGGCGGAACATTTCCGCCGCGAACGGGTACACCGCGAACACCACCACGAACAGCGACACGCCGCCGTAGGTGAGCAGGGCGCAGACCAGCACGATCACCAGCATGGCCTGGCGGGTGCCGAGCAGGCGGATAGCGGCGGCGACGATCGAACGCGAGAAGCCCGACAGTTCGATCAGCTTGCCGAACACCGCGCCGAGCACGAATACCGGGAAGTAGAGTTTGATGAAGCCGACCATTTTCTCCATGAACACGCCGGTGAAGGCCGGGGCCACGGCGGAGGGGTCGGTGAGCAGGACGGCGCCGAGGGCGGCGATGGGGGCGAAGAGGATTACGCTGTAGCCGCGGTAGGCGGCGAGCATCAGCAGCGCCAATGCGGCGAGGGCGATGAGCACGGTCATCTGGGTGTATCTCCTGGGTGAGTCTTGTTTTTATTGGGCTGTGTGGAGATAGCGGGAATCGTGCCAATCTTTAAGCTATTGATTTTTATCGATTAAATTTGTTTTTGGCACAAATGGATCTCCAATGCGAGACTGCGTCGCTCAGGTTTGCGCTAAACCCTGTAGGAGCGGGCTTGCCCGCGAAGCAGGCGCTGCGGAGGATGGTACCGGCAACGCCGGTGTTCGCGGGCAAGCCCGCTCCTGCAGAATTAGTGGTGTAGCGGAATCTCTGATTTGAAACTCAGGTCTCTTTATTGAGACTGAATGCCTAGCACGACCATCTTCTTGTACAACGTCGAACGTCCCAACCCCAGAGCCCGCGCAGCCTGCGGCACATTCCCCGCATGTTCGGCCAATGCATCGATGATCAACTGCCGCTCGAACCGTTCGCAGGCGTCCCGGTAGCTCATGCGACCGGACTCGGGCGCTGCAAGGCATACCGGCCCCAACGCCGAATGCAGGTCCGCCAGCGCCAGGCGTGGCTGGTCCGCCAGCAAGGTCGCGCGCTCCAGCACATTGCGCAGCTCGCGGATGTTTCCCGGCCAGGCGTGGCGGCCCAACAACGCTTGAGCGTCAGGCTCCAGCTCGTACTGGCTGCCCAGCTCCGCCAGGATCGCCTCGCACAGGGCCGGCAGGTCCTCCAGGCGCTCACGCAAAGGCGGTACCGCAATCGGCAGCACGTTCAGCCGGTAATACAAGTCCGCTCGGAATCGGCCTTGGGCCATCGCCGCCTGCAAGTCGATGGAGGTTGCCGCGATGATGCGCACATCGCTGCGCAGCATCTGGTTCGACCCCACCGGCTCGTACTCCTTCTCCTGCAACACCCGCAGCAGCTTGCTTTGCAGGGCCAGGGGCATGTCGCCGATCTCATCGAGGAACAGCGTGCCGCCCTCGGCCAATTGCAGCTTGCCGCTACGGCCCTTGCGGTCGGCGCCGGTGAAGGCGCCGGGGGCGGTGCCGAAGAACTCGGCTTCCAGCAGCGCTTCGGGGATGGCCGCGCTGTTGATGCTGACGAAAGCCTTGTGCGCCCGCGCCGATGCGGCATGGATGGCATGGGCCAGCAATTCCTTGCCGGTGCCGGTTTCGCCCAGCAACAGCACCGGCGAGTCGCTGCCTGCCCCGCGCCGCGCGCGACGCTTGGCCTCAAGGCTGGCGGCGCTGCTGCCGACGAACTGGGCGAAGCTATAGCGCGCCTGGCGGGCGCGCAGTTGCGAGCGGGTCGAGGCCAGCTCCTGCTGCATGCTCGAGTAGCGCTTGAGCAGCGGCGACAGGCTGCGCAATTCATCGAACAGGGCAAAGCCGATGGCGCCGATCAGCGCGCCCTGGTCGTCGTGGATCGGCAGGCGCATGACCACGAACGGCTCCTTGGCGGTGTCGAGCATGTCCAGCAGGATCGGCTTGCCGTTGGTCACTACCTCGCGCATCAGGCTGCCGGGAATCACCGCCTCGCAGGGCTGGCCGATGGCGCTGGCGGCATCGGCCAGGCCGAAGCGCCGGGCGTAGCGCTCGTTCATCCAGACGATGCGCGCCTGACGGTCGACGATGATGGTGCCTTCACTGGACTGCTCGATGATCTCGAACAGCGAGCGGATTGCCAGTTGGCGGACCTGGGAGTAGTCCTTGAGGCTGTCGTTTTCGTACATGGAGGTCTCTTCAAGGAAAACCGATCAGCGCCGCGGGTCGAACGCCTCGCGCAGCCCATCGCCGATGAACACCAGCAACGACAGGATCAACGCCAGGGCGAAGAACGCGGTAAAGCCCAGCCACGGCGCCTCCAGGTGCTGTTTGCCCTGGGTCACCAGCTCGCCAAGCGAGGCGGAGCCCGCGGGCATTCCGAAACCGAGGAAGTCCAGGGCGGTCAGGGTGGTGATAGCGCCGGTGAGCATGAAGGGAATGAACGTCAGGGTGGCGTTCATCGCATTGGGCAGAATGTGCCGCAGCATCACCTGGCCGTCGGTCAGGCCCAGGGCGCGCGCGGCCTTTACGTACTCCAGGTTGCGCCCCCGCAGGAACTCGGCACGCACCACATCCACCAGGGTCAGCCACGAGAACAGCGCCATGATTCCCAGCAGCCACCAGAAGTCCGGCTCGACGAAGCCCGACAGGATGATCAGCAGGTACAGCACCGGCAACCCCGACCACACCTCCAGCAAGCGCTGGCCGAGCAGGTCGACCCAGCCGCCGTGGTAACCCTGCAGGGCACCGGCGGCCACGCCGATCAACACGCTGACCACGGTCAGGGCGAAGGCGAACAACAGCGACACCCGCGTGCCATACAGCACCCGCGCCAACACGTCGCGCCCCTGGTCGTCGGTGCCCAGCCAGTTGGTGGCGCTGGGCGGGCTGGGGGAGGGTACTTGCAGGTCGTAGTTGGGCGTGTCGGCACTGAAGGGGATGGGCGCGAACAGCATCCAGCCATCCTGCGCTTCGATCAGTTGGCGCACATAGGCACTGCGGTAATCGGGCTGGAAAGGCAACTGGCCGCCGAACTGCTCTTCGGTGTAGCGCTTGAGGGCCGGGGTGTACAGCTCGCCCTTGTAGCTCAGCAGCAGCGGCTTGTCGTTGGCCACCAGCTCCGCACCCAGGCTCAGCACCAAGAGCAGGGCGAACAGCCACAGCGACCACCAGCTGCGACGGTTTTCGCGAAAACGCCGCAGCCGGCGTTGGGCGATGGGCGAGAACATCAGTGCGCCCTCGCGTCGAAGTCGATGCGTGGGTCGACCAGGGTGTAGCACAGGTCGCCGACCAGGCGAATCAGCAGGCCCGCGAGGGTGAAGATGAACAAGGTGCCGAACACCACCGGGTAGTCGCGCGACACCGCCGCCTCATAGCTCATGCGGCCCAGGCCATCGAGGGAGAAGATCACCTCGATCAGCAGGGAGCCGGCGAAGAACACGGTAATCAGCGCCTGGGGCAGCCCGGCCAGCACCACCAGCATGGCGTTGCGCAGCACGTGGCCATACAGCACGCGGCGTTCGCTCAGGCCCTTGGCCCGTGCCGTCACCACGTACTGGCGCGACACCTCGTCGAGGAAGGCGTTCTTGGTCAGCAGCGTCAAGGTGGCGAAGCCGCCGATCACCAGTGCCCCCACCGGCAGCACCAGGTGCCAGAAGTAGTCGGCCACCTTGCCCAGCAGGCTCAATTGGTCGAAGTCATCCGACACCAGCCCGCGCACCGGGAACCAGTTCAGCGAAGTGCCACCGGCGAACAGCACGATCAGCAGCAGAGCGAACAGGAACGAGGGCAGGGCATAGCCGATCACGATCAGCGCGCTGCTCCAGGCATCGAAGCGGCTGCCGTGGCGCACCGCCTTGCGGATGCCCAGGGGGATCGATACCAGGTAGGTGATCAGCGTGGCCCAGAAGCCCAGCGACAAGGTCACCGGCAGTTTCTCAAGGATCAGGTCGGTGACCTTGGCGCCACGGAAGAAGCTGTTGCCAAAATCCAGCCGGGCATATTGGCCGAGCATCAGCCATAGCCGCTCGGGGGCGGACTTGTCGAAGCCGTACTGGCGCTTGATCTCCTCGATCAGCTTCGGGTCCAGCCCGCGAGTGGCGCGGGACTCGCCCTGTATCACCTCGACCTTGGCGCCGGGCGCACCACCGCCGATGCCTTGCAGGCGCGCCACCGCCTGCTCCACCGGGCCGCCGGGGGCGGCCTGGACGATGGCGAAGTTCACCAGCAGGATCGCCAGCAAGGTCGGGATGATCAGCAGCAGGCGCCGCAGGATATAGCCGGTCATGGCGCGCTCTTCCGGCGCTCGGCCATCTGCCGGTCGGTCAGTGCGTTGGGGCTGACCTCCCACCAGGTGTCCAGGCCTTCGTCATAGGCTGCTTGCACTTTGGGCAGGCCGAAGCGGTTCCACCACACCGTCGAGCTGCCCGGTGGGTAATAGTTGGGGATCCAGTAGTAGTTCCATTGCAGCACCCGGTCCAGGGCGCGGGCGTGGCGCAGCATGTCGGCCTGGGTATCGGCGCGTACCAGGCCGTCGAGCAGGCGGTCGACGGCCGGGTCCTTGAGCACCATGAGGTTGTTCGAGCCGGGGTCGTTGGCCGACGCCGAGCCGAAGTAGGTGTATTGCTCCGAGCCTGGCGACAGGGTCACCGGGTAGCCGGTAACGATCATGTCGTAGTCCCGGCCCATCAGGCGGTTGATGTACTGGGCCGAGTCGACATTGCGAATGTTCAGCTCGATGCCGATTTGCGCCAGGTTGCGCTTCCAGGGCAGCAGCAGCCGTTCCAGCCCCGACTGGCCATTGAGGAAGGTGAAGCGCAGCGGCTCGCCCTGGGCATTGACCAGGCGGTCGCCCTCGGGCCGCCAGCCTGCTTCCTGGAGCAGCGCCAGGGCCTTCAGTTGCTGCGGGCGGATGATGCCCGAGCCATCGGTAACCGGCGCCTGGAACACCTGGTCGAACACTTCGTCCGGCACCTGCCCGCGCAGCGGTTCCAGCACCGCGAGCTCCTGGGCATCGGGCAGGGCGCGGGCGGCGAGGGGGGTGTTGGAGAAGATGCTCTGCTGGCGGATGTACATGTTGCGCATCATCTGCCGGTTGCTCCATTCGAAGTCCCAGAGCATGGCCAGTGCCTGGCGCACGCGGCGGTCGTGGAACACTGGCTTGCTCAGGTTGAACACGAAACCTTGGGCTGCCTGGGGCTTGGCCGGGCCCAGGTGGGCGCGCTGCAAGCGGCCATCGTCGAGCTGGGCACTGTTGTAGCCGATGGTGAAGGCGGTGGCGGAGAACTCGCGGTTATAGTCGTAGCCGCCGCCCTTGAGCACCTGGCGTGCGACTTCGGTGTCGCCAAAATACTCGATGCGGATCTTCTCGAAATTGAAGCGGCCGTTGTTCACCGGCAGGTTGCGCGCCCACCAGGTGGGGTCGCGCTCGAAGGTGATGCTGCGGCCGTTGTCGATCCGCCCGATGCGGTACGGACCGCTGCCGACCGGCTTGTCGAAACCGGCGCCGTTGGCGAAGTCGCGGTGCTGCCAGTCGTGCTCGGGCAGCACCGGCAGGGTCGCCAAGTCCAGTGCCAGGGTGCGGCCATGGGGCTGCTTGAAGTCGAAACGCACGCTGCGCGGGTTTTCCACGGTCACCCCGGCCACTTCGGCGAATTGCGTGCGGAATTTCAGGCTGCCCTTGCTCATCAGCAGCTCGAAGGTGAAGCGCACGTCCTCGGCACGCACCGGCTTGCCGTCGGCAAAGGTGGCGCGCGGGTCGATCTCGAAGCGCAGCCAGGCGTCATCGGGGCCACGTTCCATACGCCGGGCGATCAGGCCATAGACGGTGTAGGGCTCGTCAAACGAGCGCTCGGCCAGGGGCGAATACAACCAGCCGTCGACCTGGGTGACGCCGGTGCCTTTGTCGATGTACGGCAGGATATGGTCGAACTGGCCGATCTCGATGGCCGAACGGCGCAGCGTGCCACCCTTGGGGGCGCTGGGGTTGGTGTATTCGAAATGGGTGAAATTGGCGGGGTAGCGCGGGGGCTCGCCATAGACAGTGAGGGCATGGGTAGGGGCGGCCTGGGCTGCCATGGCAAGCCATGACGCCAGGCCCCCTGCCAGCAGGCGGGCGAACAAGTACGCCTCAGTCCTGGCGGCTGGTGACTTCCAGCAGGTGGTAGCCGAACTGGGTCTTCACCGGGCCTTGCACGGTGTTGACCGGGGCGCTGAACACCACGGTGTCGAACTCCTTGACCATCTGGCCTGGGCCGAACGAGCCCAGGTCACCGCCTTGGCGGCTGGACGGGCAGGTGGAGTTGGCCTTGGCGACTTCGGCGAAGTCGGCGCCAGCTTCGATCTGAGCCTTGAGTTCGTTGCACTTCTCTTCGCTGCTGACCAGGATGTGGCGGGCGGTGGCTCGGGCCATGGGAACTACTCCTTGAGGTAAAGCGGCAAGCCTAACTCAGTTGCCTGCGAAATGTCTCGCAAGGCTTGCCGTTGCTTTCCTACAGCCGGCTCTACAGGCGGCCAGCCGCATCGCGCAGCAGCGCGGCGGTCGACTCCCAGCCCAGGCAGCCATCGGTAATCGATACACCGTATTTCAGCGCGCCTTTGCCCAGGGCCTGGCAGCCGTCGAACAGGTGGCCTTCGAGCATCACCCCGACGATCGAGCGGTCGCCGCCCAGGCGTTGTGCCAGCACGTCCTCGAATACCGCTGGCTGGCGCGCTGGGTCCTTGCCGCTGTTGGCGTGGCTGCAATCGACCATGATCCGCGGCGCCAGCCCGGCCTTGGCCAACCCCTGGCGCGCCAGGGCGATGCTCTGGGCGTCGTAGTTCGGGCCTTGGTGGCCGCCGCGCAGCACCAGGTGGGTGTCGGGGTTGCCCAGGGTCTCGATGATCGCCGGGTAGCCTTGCGCATCCATGCCAAAGTGCCGGTGCGGGTGGGCGGCGCTGCGCATGGCGTCGCAGGCGATGCCCACGCCGCCGTCGGTGCCGTTCTTGAAGCCCACGGGCAGTGCCAGGCCACTGACCATCTCGCGGTGAATCTGCGACTCGGTGGTGCGCGCGCCAATGGCCGCCCAGCCCAGCAGGTCGTCGAAGTAGCCGGCGGCCATGGGTTGCAGCAATTCGGTGGCGATCGGCAGGCCGCGTTCGAGCATGCCCAGCATCAGCCCGCGCGACAGCGCGATGCCCGCGTGCATGTCGTCGCTGCCGTCCAGATGCGGGTCGTAGGCCAGGCCTTTCCAGCCCACGGTGGTACGCGGTTTCTCGACGTAGGCGCGCATCACCAGCAGCAGCTTGTGGTCCACCTCGCGGCTCAGGGCGGCCAGGCGGTCGGCGTATTCCAGCGCCGAGCGTGGGTCGTGGATCGAGCACGGGCCGACGATCACCAGCAAGCGTTCGTCGCGGCCTTCGAGGATGGCGCGTACGGCTTGGCGGTGCTGGTGCACTTGATGGGCGAGTTCGGTGGAAAGCGGCATCTGCTGCTTGAGCAGGTGCGGGCTTGGCAGGCGCTGGCTGACAGCGGTGTTGGCAGCCTGGGGCTGGGTCAGGGGCAGGGCGAGGTTGGACGATTGCATGGCATTTTTTCCCTGGGCGGACGGCGGGTGCTTCCCCGCTCGGTCGGCCCTATCGCGGTGTTCGACAGGTACTGGTGTGATTACTGTGCGCAGCATTGCCACCGGTAGTGGACCGAACGGAGGCGGCAGGCTGGCCCGAACGGGATTGGCTAAATCGCCATGCATAGGTGTCGGCGTAGCGGTAGGTGGTGTAGTTCATGGATCTGTCCTCAGTTCGAATCGGTGTGTGAAGGCCCGGAAAAACAAAACCCCCGGTCGGGGAGCCGACCGGGGGTTTGAGTATTCTCATGTTCGGCGGCCCCTCGAAGGTGGGCGCCGGGTGGGAATCGGCGCCTAGTGGCTAAACCAATACCCAAAATAAAAGCTGGCAACGGCGTTACGACCGGCAACAGCCAGCACAGGGCGCGCGATGCGACCGGTGGTGTTGGCGTGATTGCGGGAATGTTTCGACATGTTGCTCTCCAGTGATTGAGGCCGAGCTTACTGCACCTGCAACGGGGTGTTCAATGGATAAATGCTATCGGCCCGATATTAGCTACGACGCAGTCCCTGTAGGAGCGGGCTGCGTCGTTTCGGGAATTTATAGGCTGTAGTGCTTCAGCTCCCGCGCAATCAGCATCCGCTGGATCTCACTGGACCCTTCGTAGATCTGCGTGATCCGCGCATCGCGGTAGTACTTCTCCACCGGGTAGTCCTCAAGGTACCCATAGCCACCATGCACCTGGATCGCCATCGAGCACACCCGCTCAGCCATTTCCGAGGCGAACAGCTTGGCCTGGGAGGCCTCCGACAAGCACGGCTTGCCGGCGCTGCGCAGGCGCGCGGCATGAAGGATGAGCAAGCGCGCAGCATTGACCTGTACCTGCATGTCAGCGAGCAGGTTGGCGATGCTCTGGTGCTCGTTGATCGGCTTGCCGAACTGCACGCGGTCACGCGAGTAGGCCAGTGCCGCCTCGAACGCCGCCCGGGCGATGCCCAGGGCCTGGGCGGCGATGCCGATGCGTCCGCCTTCGAGGTTGGAGAGGGCAATGGCCAGGCCCTTGCCGCGCTCGCCCAGCAGGTTGGCCTGGGGAATGCGGCAGTTGTCCAGGGTCACGGCGCAGGTATCGGAGGCACGGATGCCCATCTTGTGTTCGCTGCGCTCGACCTTGAAACCGGGGTTGTCGGTGGGCACCAGGAAGGCCGACAGGCCCTTCTTGCCCAGCTCCGGGTCGGTGACGGCGAAGACGATCGCCAAGCCTGCCCGGCGGGCGTTGCTGACGAATTGCTTGGCGCCGTTGATCACCCACTGGCCATCGACCAGCTCGGCGCGGGTGCGCAGGTTATGGGCTTCAGAGCCTGCCTGCGGCTCGGTAAGGCAGAAGCAGCCGATCACCTCGCCACTGGCCAGGCGCGGCAGCCAGGCCTGTTGCTGTTCGGGCGTGCCATACGCCAGCAGCGGGCCGCAGCCCACCGAGTTATGGATGCTCATCAGCGCGCCGGTGGCGCCGTCGCCGGCCGCGATTTCTTCCACGGCCAGGGCATAGGCCACGTAGTCGGTGTAGCTGCCGCCGAAGTCCTCCGGCACCACCATGCCGAGCAGGCCCAGCTCACCCATCTTGCGTACCACCGCATCGTCGATCCAGGCAGCCTTTTCCCAGGCCTGGGCATGGGGGGCGATCTCGCCGCGGGCGAAATCCCGGGCCATGTCGCGGATCATGATCTGCTCTTCGCTCAGTTCCAGGTCTTGCATGCTGTGTACTCCCGGCGCTCAGAGGCCTTCGAAGAATTGTTCGACGCGCTTGCGCGATAGCCCGGCCAGGGTCGGCGGGTTCCAGCGCGGCTGCTTGTCCTTGTCGACGATCAGGGCGCGCACGCCTTCGACGATATCGCCGTGCTGGAACCACTGGCGGTCCAGGTGCAGTTCCATGGCGAAGCAGTCTTCCAGGCTCAGGTGACGCCCGCGGCGCAACATTTCCAGGGTAACCGCCATGGCCAGGGGCGAGCGGGTTTCCAGCTGGTCGGCGGTGGCCAGCGCCCAGGCATGGCTGTCGCCGATGGCCACGGCGCGCAACTGCTCGACGATGCTGGGCATGTCTGGCAGGGCGAAGTAGTGGTCGATCACCGGGCGCAGGCGCGCCAGCGGTGCATCGTCGAGCACCTGGGTGCCGAGTTTGGCCAGCAGGCCTTGCAGGTCCTTGAGCGGGTATTCGCCGAAGTGCAGCTGGTCCAGGCCCTGGTCCAGCGCGGCCAGTTGCTCGCTGGCCAGGTACCAGTCGGCCAGGCCGCAATACAGGGCGTCGGCAGCCTGGATGTGTGCGCCGCTCACCCCCAGGTAGGTACCCAGCTCACCCGGAATGCGCGACAGGAAATAGCTGCCGCCGACATCGGGGAAGTAGCCGATGCCCACCTCCGGCATGCCCAGGCGGCTGCGTTCGGTCACCACGCGCAGGTCTGCCCCTTGGGCCAGGCCCATGCCGCCGCCCAGGGTGAAGCCGTCCATCAGCACCAGCACCGGCTTGCGGTAGCGGTGGATGAGCAGGTCGAGGTCGTATTCCTCGACGAAGAAGGTTTCGTGCAGGGTGTCGCCGGCCTTGAAACTGTCGTGCAGCGAGCGGATGTCACCGCCGGCGCAGAAGCCCTTGGGCCCCTCGCCACGCAGCACCACGGCTTGAACATTGGCGTCGTCGGCCCAGGCGTCGAGGTGGCTGCGCAGGCTGCGCACCATGTCGAGGGTCAGGGCATTGAGGCCGGCGGGGCGGTTGAGGGTGAGGTGGCCAACATGGTTGCGAACGTCGACCAGGACGTGGCCCGAGGTGTCGGGCTGAGCTTGCACGGTCATCGCGGACTCCCTGCTTTGTTATTGATTTTCCAAATGAAGTTGGAATTGCGCTGGAGGATCGAGGGATCCTGCCATGCATATATACACTGCACAATTGGCAAATCTGCAGCGGCTGGCTGCATTTTTGTCGCCTGCGCGCAGGCGTAGGGCGCCTCAGGTATGATGCCTGCCTTTTCCCTCGCGAGGCGCCCTTTATGTCCCTGAACGCTGAACAGACCGTTGAGTTCCGCGCATTTGCCGAACAATTGGCCGACGCCGCCGCTGCGGCGATCCAGCCGTACTTTCGTGCAACGCTCGCGGTCGAGGACAAAGGCGGGCGCCTGTACGACCCGGTGACCATCGCCGACAAGGCCGCAGAAGACGCCATGCGTGCGTTGATCCAGGCGCGCTACCCCGAGCACGGCATCCTTGGCGAGGAGCATGGCGCGGCGGTGGGCAGCAGCCCGCTGACCTGGGTGCTCGACCCCATCGACGGCACCCGTGCGTTCATCACCGGGCTGCCGCTGTGGGGCACGCTGATCGCCCTGAACGATGGCCAGCGCCCGGTCATCGGGGTGATGAACCAGCCGTTCACTGGCGAGCGCTTCGTCGGCACCCCTGAAGGTGCCTGGCGCGGCGCTACGCCGCTCAAGACCCGCGCCTGCGCCGACCTGGCCTCGGCGACCTTGATGTGCACCACGCCCGACATGTTCGATACCCCGGCGCGCAAGGCTGCGTTCGAGCAGGTGGCCGGCAAGGCCCGGCTGATGCGTTATGGCGGCGACTGCTACGCCTACTGCATGCTGGCTTCGGGGTTCGTTGACGTGATCGTCGAGGCGAGCCTGCAACCCTACGACGTGCAGGCGCTGATGCCGATCATCGAAGGGGCGGGCGGGGTGATCACCGCGTGGGATGGCAGCTCGGCGCAGAACGGTGGCTGCGTGGTGGCTTGTGGCGATGCGGCGTTGCATGCGCAGGTGGTGCAGATGCTGCGCGGGGCGATGTAACCCGACGGGTACTTGAGCTCGCCGGGGCTGCTTTAGGCACTTTTCCCGATTTGCGCGCTCTATGCATGGCTAGGCCGCGCCGATAACCGGCTCGGCCGTTGACCCCGGACCCCGGTGCCAATGCCCGTTCTCGCCCTACGCCACTGCGCACGCCTGCTGTTGGCAGGCGCCCTGACCACCCTGTGTGCCTGCACCCAGCAGCAGGGCGGCGACATGCTTACCCAAATGCGCGAAGGCAAACCCAGCGAGCTGTTCCAGACCAGCGTCGACCGCCTGGCCACACTGGCGATGCGCGACAACCTCGACAGCCTCTACCTGTTGATGAACAAGCTGTACCAGCGCAACCCCAACCAGTGGAAGCAGGCCGGCTACCTTGACGCTGCCAGCGCCGAGCGGCAGATCCGCGTGGCCATCGAACAACGCACCCCTTTGACCCAACTGGGCAACCGCCGCGACCTGGCGGCCCTGAGCTATGCCTTGAGCCCGGAATTTCAGGGCGACCGAGTTGGTGCCTTCATCTACGCCATCGGCAGCATGCTGATCACCGCACACGGCGGGCGCACCGAGTTCTTCATGACCGACAGCATCGACCCGCTGTTCGTCAACAACGCCGCGCGCAATATCGAGAAAGCCACCTGGATGCTCAGCCAGCGCCAGGACGCCAACGGCGTACTGTTGTTGTTCTCCAATGAAATCTCCGAGGCGGGCAGCAACCTGAGCTTCGCCGTGGAGTTCGGCAAGATCGTCGCGCGCCTGGACTTGCTGGCGCACCTGCTGGATGAACGCTACCGGCGCATTGGCCTGAACTACGCGCAGAGCCTGTTGCTGATGAACTTCCTGCCGGTACAGTAAGGCGCGCTCAGAGCAAGCCTTCGATCGCCTGCCTGTAGCGCTGCCCAGCCAAACGCATGCTGTTGTTGTGACTGGCGCCCGGCACCAGCAGCAGGGTCTTCGGTTCACGCGCAGCGTCGAACAGCTGCTCGCTGAAACGCGGCGGCACGTAGCGGTCGTCCAGGCCGTGCACCAGCAGCAAGGGCATGCCGACGTCCTTGATCTTGTCCAGCGAGTCGAACTTCTGCGACAGCAGCCAGCGCACCGGCAGGCGGGTGTCGGCGACCACGGCGGCGATATCGCCCAGGGACGTGAAGGTCGATTCGAGGATCAAACCGCGTGCAGGCACCGGTTCACCGGTATCCGTTGCCTGCTGCGCCAGTTCGCGGGCCAGTTCCACCGCCACCGCGCCACCCAGCGAGTGGCCAAAGATCAGGCGTTTGCCGGCCTGGGGCTGAAGTTGGGCGAAACGTTCCCAGGCGATGCGCGCATCTTCGTACACCGTGGTTTCGGAAGGCAGGTCGCCACGGCTCTGGCCGAAGCCGCGGTAGTCCACCGCCAGCACCGAGTAGCCCATGGCATGCAGTTGCTCGATGCGGAACATCTGCCCGGTAAGGTTCCAGCGCACCCCGTGCAGGTAGAGGATGGCCGGGGCATCGGCGCGCTTGGCTGGCCACCACCAGGCATGCAGGCTCTGCTCTTCGGTGAAGCTGCGCGGGCGCAGCTCGAGTTCCTGCACGCCGGCCGGCAGGCCCTGGAACCAGCTGGCCTGGCCCGGCTCGATGCGGAACAGCAGTTCGCGCTCCTTGTGTTGCAGCACGCTGCAACCGGCCGGCAGGCCGACCACCAGCAAGGTCACGGCCAACCAGCGAAACCAGCGGCGCTTGAGCGAGGACATCAGGGAATAGGGCATGGCTGACCATCAGCGGGGTAGGACCTGAGGTTTTTATCAGAAGCCAGAAATGCGCTGTGGGAAATATGCCCGAACGGCGCCCCAGGATGTTTGCAATCTGTTTCAAAAAAATGCGTTCGCTGATCGAACGGAGTTAGAGCGCCGCCGGGCCTTTTCCCTCTTTTGAAGACCTTGGTGGCATTGCCGGGTGCTACTGTTTTGCTTAGTGTGGTACGCCAGCCGACCGTCGACTGCCCCGGCGCTGCCTCACCGGCTGGATAGAATGACCGTGAACGACCGCAACCACTGCCCCGAGGCATGTAGGAAGCGGCGACCAGAACAATAACGATGCCGAGTGCCTTGCCTATGGAAAGCCGCCTGTTGAGCGAGCAAAGTCGCGTGTTCCAGCACGCCGACCCCTATGCCGTGTCCGACTACGTCAACCGGCATGTGGGCCAGCATTGCATCGGCCTGTCACGCAGCACCCACCCGCAAGCCAGCCTCAGCCACCGCAAGTTCGCCGACCTGGACCTGTGCCGCATCAGCTATGGCGGCAGCGTGCGGGTCACGTCCCCTGCGCTGGAGACCATCTATCACCTGCAAGTACTGCTCAACGGCAACTGCCTGTGGCGCGGGCACCAGCGCGAGCACCACCTGGTACCGGGCGAGCTGCTGCTGATCAACCCGGACGACCCGGTCGACCTGACCTATTCCCAGGACTGCGAGAAATTCATTCTCAAGGTGCCCACCCGGGTGCTCGACACCTTCTGCGACGAGCAGCGCTGGCAGCGGCCTAGCGGCGGAGTACGCTTTCTGCGCAACCACTACCGGCTCGAGGAGCTGGACGGCTTCGTCAACCTGCTGGCGATGGTTTGCCACGAGGCCGAGGTCAGTGGCTCGCTGCCCAGGGTGCAGTCGCACTACAGCCAGATCATCGCCAGCAAGTTGCTGACCCTGATGAGCAACAACATCCGCCGCGAGCACCTGGACGCCCAGGGCGCTAGCCTGGAGCGGATCCTCGATCACATCGAACGCAACCTCAAGTTCGAACTCTGCGCCGAAACCCTGGCCGAGCAGGCCTGCATGAGCGTGCGCTCACTGTATGCACTGTTCGACCGGCACCTGGGTACCACGCCCAAGCAGTACATCCGCCAGAAGAAGCTCGAGCGTGTGCAGGCTTGCCTGGCGGATGCCAGCTGCCCGGTGCGCAGCGTTACCGAGCTGGCCCTGGACTACGGCTTCCTGCACCTGGGGCGGTTCGCCGAGAGCTACCGGCAGCGTTTTGGTGAACTGCCTTCGGAAACCTTCAAGCGCCGCGGTTAACGCAGCCCCGCCAAATAATCACCAAAGCCCCCGCGTGCCCGGCTGTCACGCCGACTGCTGGTGGCCACGCTGTGCCGGGCGGTCCAGACGATCTGTGCGCCGCAGGCTTGCAGGTCGTGCACCAGTTGCACGTCCTCGTGGGCGGCCAGCGGCTTGAACCCGCCCGCTTGTTGGTATGCCTGGGCATCGATTCCCAGGTTGGCACCATGGATGTGCTGGTGGCCCTCGCAAGCCTGGTAGCGGCTGCGGTATAGCTTGCGCAGGGCGGCGTCTTGCCAGGGTTGCCAGCGTTCGATATGCACCGTGCCGCAGACCGCGTCGGCAGCGCAGGCCAACTGCCAGAGCAGCCAGTGGGCTGGCACGCGGCTGTCGGCATCGGTGCAGGCCAGCCATTGCGCGCCGCGCTCGAGCATGTGCGCGGCACCTGCGCCACGCGCCGTGCCGACGTTGCCGGCGGCCACGCTGAGGGTCTGCGCCCCGTGGCGGCGGGCGATGGCTTCGCTGGCGTCGCTGCAACGGTCCAGTACCACCAGCACCTCGACCTGGTACCCCGCCTGCTCGGCAAAGGCCGCCGCCGTGCCTACGGCCTTCAGGCAATGCCCCAGGCGCCGGGCCTCGTTATGGGCGGGGATGATGACGGCGATCATCAGCAGGTCTCGTCCAGATCGACCAGGCTTGGCTGGCTGGACCAGTACTCCAGCACGAAGTCCGCCTCCTCGTGGCGCAGCAGTGGGTATAGCGGCACATGCCGCGCCAGCCGTGCATGCACCTCGCGGCCATCCTGCGGGCAGCCGGCGATCGGGTGGCGCCAGTGGCAGGCCAGCAGGCCGCCGGTTTCGCTGAGGCTGGCGGCCGAGCGTTCGATCACCTGCAGCCAGTCGTTGGCATCCAGGTAGTAGCCCACTTCGCTGAGCACGATCAGGTCGAACTGGCCGCTGGGCCAGTCATTGGGCAGGCGTGCCTGCTCGACGCTGGCGTGGCGGTATTTGGCTAGGCGCTTGCGGGCCAGGCTCACGGCGGTGGGGTCGATGTCCTGGCACACCAGGTGGGCGCAGCGTTCGGCCAGCAGCGCGCTGAGCTCACCATTGGCGCAGGCAGGTTCGAAGATGCGCTGGTAGCACTGCTGGGGCAGGCAGGCCAGCACCAGGTCGCGTTTGCGCCGCTCGTACCAGCGGGTGCGGAAGGCCCAGGGGTCGTCGTGGTGGGCGTACAACTCGGCGAAGTAGCGGGCATCGAGGCTCATGGCAGGTCCTTGTCAGAGAAACACCAGTTCGAAGGGTTGCAGCAGGCAGTCGCGCAGGGCCTGTGGCAGTACGGGCGGGCCTTCGTCAGTTTCCAGCTGGCTGGCATGGGCGCCCAGTGCCTGGCGCTTGCGTGCAAGGCTCACCTCGTCGAGTTGGATGCGGTGGGCGCGAGGCCAAGGCAGGCGGGCGTCATCCGGGCTTGCCCAGTGCCAGGCCCATACCGGTACTTCGGCCAGCTGCGCGCCACGGGCCAGGGCTGCCTGGGCGCAGGCACGGCCAACGGCTTCGTGGTCGCAATGTCCGTCGCCACGCCAGGGGCACATCAGCAAGTCGTCGGCTTGCAGCAACTGGCCGAGGTGATTGACCAGGAAGGCCTCGTCGCGCGGCAGACCGCCATCCTTGAGGTGCAGCCTGCGCCAGTCCAGGGTGTTCAGGTCCAGGTCGAGCTGCTGCAAGGCATGCCGGCTTTCCTGCGGGCGTTGGTGACGCAAGCGGCGTTCGGTCCACTGGCTGGAGCCTGGGTGGCTGCCTTCGCCATCGGTGGCGGAGATCAGCAGCAGGTCCTGCTCGCGCCCGTGGAAGTGGCTGAGCAGGCCGCCCACCATGAGAATTTCATCGTCCGGGTGCGGGGCCACCAGCACCAGGCGGCGCCCCGGCGGGCACAGCTGGTGGGGCGTTATCCAGGTGGCGCGGGCCAGGTGCGCCGAGTGTTGCCAGTCACTCCAAGGCGTGCCCTGGGCATTTTCGATCAGGTTTTCACTCATAGTTGCCAAGCTCCGGCCGGCTGCTGTGCCAGCTGCTGTCCAAGGGCGGCGAGGTCGCGTTCGGCGTGGCTCTGGCGCAGGAACACCGGCAGGTCGGCAGCGAGCCTGGCGAAGTGGCTGCTGCGGCAGAAGGGTGTGGCGCCCAAGGCCCGGCCAACATGCTGGATGACCTGTTCCACGGCCTGTTCCACCTGCGCGCGGGTGCGCCGCACGGGGAAACTGGCATCGCTGCTGGGGTGGCGGTCGATCCACGCGGCGCACTCGCGCAGGCTGGCCCTGGCGCCGAACAAGGCGGCGTCGACGGCGCCCAGGTGGGCGTCGGCATGGGGGTCGCTGCGCGGTTTGCGCCGGTGTTCGCGCAGGTAGTCGGCCAGCGCCTCGGCGGCGCCGTACCAGCACGCGGCAATACCGGCACCACCTTGCCAGAAGCCGGGGCGCGAGAGGTACTGGCCAGGCTGGCCGACGGGAATACCGGGCGAGTCGTCGAAGTTGATGTGCACACTGGTGGTAATGGCCATGCCCACGGCCTGCCAGTCGTCAACCTGGATCCGTTGGCTGGGGTGCGACAGCTCGATCGCGATCAACTGCGGCTGGTTATCCTCGTTCCAGGCGGTAATCAGAGCCCGGTCGATCTGCAACGCGCCCGAGCACCAGGCCTTGCTGCCGCCAAGACGCACCTCGTCACCCTGGCGCGAACGTATCAGGGCACGGGCATCGGGCGGCTCGGCTGCCCACACCCCCCATATCCCATCGCTGACAAGGTGTGCCGCGCCGCATTCGGCAAGAATCGCCAGGGCATCGGTATGCCCTTCGTACAGCTTGGCCAGGGCCAAGTCGCAACCGGCCACGCGCGCCAGGGTCTGCCAGCGTTGCAGGGTGTGACCTTGGCCGGGCAGTGGGAGCAGGTCCAGGTGGTCGGCTTGCAGCGCCTGCATCAGTACGGGCAGTTGGGTGTCGAGGTTCAGGGCCTGAGGGCGTAGGGTGAAGCCGCGTAGCAGACGGTCCAGCGTGGTCAGGTCGAAATCCTGGATGATGCTCATGTCATCGCGCTCCCCTGCAAGGCTGTAAACGATGGAGGGAGCCATGCCGGGGAGAGTTCAAAAAGACTGCGCGACGCATGTCCGAACCTGCGGGCGGCACGGGCCTGCACCTTCCAGCCGAAACTGTGAATTTTCCACGCGCCCATGCAGTCGACCGCATGAACCCACCCCGATGGAGACTTCACATGGCCCGTCCAGACACCCCGAACCCCTATACCCCCCGCGAGATCGACACCACCGAGGACCGCATGGGCAGCGTGCACGAGCTGGACTTCAGCGAACGCAAGGATACGCGTGAAGGGCGCATCGGCGACGAACGCCCGGCACACGAAGAGGCCCAGGAATTTCCTCCAGCGCGCGTCGCCGAAGGTGGCATGAGTGGCGGCGAAGCCTTGAGCGACAGCCTGAACGAGGACAACGTCACCCTCGACGACCTCAGCCCCGATACCCTTTACGACCAGACCGGCGCCCGCGACCGCCACGAGCCGGGCGGCGAAGGGCCGGTAGACCAGGACCTGCGCGAAGTCGACGCCGACGAGATCGGTGGCGGCATTGGCCTCGATGAGGCCGAACTGGCCCGCTCTGCGCCGCTGGATGGCGAGCCCTGGACCGACCAGGTGGTCGATGACGACGACGAGAGGACCTGACCATGGATGCGCGCGAAGAATGTGCCTGCCCCGACTGCCACTGCGAGGTGCACGCCGATAGTGTGGTACACAAAGGGCTGTTGTATTGCTGCGAGGCCTGCGCTACCGGGCACAGCGAGGGTGAGCATTGCCAGCACGAAGGCTGCGATTGTGCTGGCGAGCCTGCTGAGTGAACCAGGCCCGCCAGCGGCGCTTCAGGTCTTGCGCAGTGTAGCCTCGCCCCGCTGGCGCATGGCCTTGGCGCGCTTTTCCAGGATCACGTAGGTCACCACTGCCAGTACCAGCGGGATCAGGTAGTACAGGGAACGGTAGCCCAACAACGCCGCAACCAGGCTGCCCTGGCCGACCTGGCCCTGGAGCAGGGCAAGGAACACCGTTTCCAGTACGCCCAGCCCCGCAGGAATATGCGCCACCACCCCGGCCACGCAACTGATCAGCAGAATGCCGAGAATCGACGGGTAGAACAGCTCGCCCGGCAGCAGCCAGTAGATCAGCGCAGCCATCAACGCCCAATTGCTCGCCCCCAGGGCCAACTGGCACAGCGCAAGGCGCCAGGACGGCAGGGTGATTTCGTGTTCTCGCACCTGCCAGGTGCGGCGCTTGGCGAAGGCGCAGGCAAGCAGGTAAGCGAGCGCCACCGCAATCATCAGCACACCGATCAATTGCAGGCCGGTGGCGCCCACTGCCCAGCTATCCGGCAAACGCACCAGGCGCAGGGCGAACACCGTGCCGGCCAGCAGCGAGTAGCCCATCCAGTTGGTCAAAAGGCCCAGGGTCAGGATGCGCGTGATGGTGGCGGTGTCCAGGCCCAAGCGGCCATATAGCCGGTAGCGCAAGGCCACGCCACCTACCCAGGTGGTGAAGTTGAGGTTGAAGGCGTAGCACACGAACGCCACCGGCAGCACCTGCCGGGCCGGCAGCTTATGCCCGGTGTAGGCGCGGGCCAGCAGGTCGTAGCTGGCGAACACCAGGTAGCTGGCCAAGGCCAGGAGTAGGCCGATCACCAGTGTCGAGGGTTTGTAGGCCAGCAGCGACTGGCGCACCTCGTTCCAGTCCAGGTTGCGCACCAGCAGGTACAGCAGCGTCGGCACCAACAACAGGAACACCAGGGTCAGCAGGCGCTTGGCCCAGGTTTGCCAGGTTTTCTGCGCCATCAGGTCTGCCCCTCATGAAGATCGCCACGTGTCTCGGGCTCGGCGTGCAGGGAATGCAGGCGCTGGCGATGGGCGGGAAACCAACCGGCGATACGCGGGAAGTAGCGGGTGATGTGAAAACCCATGAAGATCAGCGGCGCCCGCCACCAGTAGCCGCGGATCATCCGCTCCAGGGTCACCACCTTGCAGTGCTGCTCGGCCAGCTCGCTGAGGTGCTCGTACAGGTGCTGGTTGAAGGCCCGGTCGCGGATCAGCAGGTTGGCTTCCAGGTTCAGCGACAGGCTCAACGGGTCGAGGTTGCTCGAGCCGACCGTGGACCATTCATCGTCTACCAGCGCCACCTTGCCATGCAGCGGCCGCTGGCAGTATTCGCGAATGCGCACATCGTCGCGCAGCAGGTAGTTGTAGAGCAGCCGTGACAGCGCGCGCACCCAGCGCATATCGGGTTGGCCTTGCAGGATCAAGGTGACCTCGACCCCGCGCCGGGCCGCGTTGCGCAATTCGCGCAGCAGACGGTAGCCCGGGAAGAAGTAGGCGTTGGCTACCACGATGCGTCGCTGCGCCTGGCGAAACGCCTTGAGGTACTGGGCTTCGATATCGGTGCGATGGCGTCCATTGTCGCGCTCCACCAGGCACGCCTGGGCTGTTCCGCTGGAGGTAAGCACAGGTTTCACCTGGCCTGGCGCCTCGAGCACGGCGGCCATCATGCGTTGGCTGGAGGCGTGCACCTGGGCCACGACCGGGCCGCTGACCTGCACCGCGTAGTCCTGCTTGGCCATGGGGCCAAAGTCGCCGAGGTGGTCGGCGCTGTAGTTGATGCCGCCGATGAACGCCAGCTCGCCATCGACCACCACGATCTTTCGGTGCAGACGACGGAACAGGTTGGTGCGCATGCCCACCAGGCGCGGCTGCGGGTCGAAGCTATGGAAGCGCACACCGGCGTCGGTCATCGAGGCCAGGAATTCTGGCGGCAAGTCGGCGGTGCCATAGCCATCCACCGCCACTTCCACGCGTACGCCGCGCTTGGCGGCGTCTACCAGCGCCTGGCGCAGCTGTTGGCCGACCTTGTCGTCGTAGATGATGAAGGTCTCCAGCAGGATCTCCTCGCGGGCCCTGGCGATCGCCTCGAAGACGCGTGGATAGTACTGCTCGCCATTGATCAGCAGTTCGACCTGGTTACCGGCCACCCAAGGAGCGCTCACAGGTTCACCTCCGCCGCCAGTGGCGCATGGTCGGAAAGGTGCGACCACGGGTATTTCGACAGCACCTGCGCGGCACCCGGCTGGGCATTGCGCAGGTAGATGCGGTCCAGGCGCAGCAGCGGCAGGCGCGCCGGAAAACTGCGGGCCGGGGTGCCGAAGCGCTCGCCGAACGCCTCGACCAGGTGTTCACCGAGCACTTCGTCGGCCTTCAGCCGCCAGTCGTTGAAATCGCCAGCGACGATCACCGGGGCGTGCTCGGGCAGGCTTTCCAGCAGCTCCAACAGCAAGGCCACCTGGCGTTGCCGGTGGCTCTCGCGCAGGCCCAAGTGCACGCACACCGCGTGCACCTGCTCGTGGCCCGGCACGTCCAGGCGGCAATGCAGCAGGCCGCGCTCTTCGTTGCCATCGATGGACACGTCCAGGTTGCGGTAGTCGGCGATGGGGAATTTCGACAGCAAGGCATTGCCGTGGTCGCCATGGGGGTAGACCGCATTACGGCCATAGGCGAACTGCGGCCACATGCTGTCGGCCAGGAACTCGTACTGGGGCGTCTGCGGCCAGCCTGGGTGGCGCACTGCGTGGTGGTGGTGGCTGCCGTGCACTTCCTGGAGGAACACAAGGTCTGCCTGCGTGGCACGCACCGCCTCGCGCAGCTCGGGCAGGATGAAGCGCCGGTTGAGCGCGGTGAAGCCCTTGTGCGCGTTGAGGGTCAACACGTTCAGGCGGCGCACGGCAGCCGCCTGGGCCGTGGCCAAGGTCGGGTCGATACGTTCGCGCCCAGGGTCGATGTCGCTCACAGGTACTTTCCTTCGCCAGTACAGATGAAAGTGCGACTGATGAAGGGACGCAAGGGTTCACTGAGGTTGACGAGCGGAAAGGCTGCCGCGTGCACGCCAGAGGCCTGCACGCGGTTTTCAGTAGGGCAGGGAGCCGCTCAAGGTTTCGATGGCATCTACCAGGTCGTCATAGCCCACCGGCTTGTTCAGGTGCCGGTCGAAACCCGACTGGCGTGACTTGTGCTGGTCGGCACTGGCGCCGTAGCCGGTCAGGGCGATGGCGGGGGTGTGACGAAGGTGCTCGAGCGCGCGCAAGGCCTTGATCAGCGCATGGCCGTCCATGACCGGCATGCCGATATCCGAGATGATCACGTCGTAATGTTCATCTGCCGCCGCTTTCAGCGCCTGTTGCGGGTCGCTGTAGGCCCGCACCTGGGCATTCTCCATTTCCAGCAGCTGTTGCATCACCTCCAGCACTTCGACCGAATCATCCACCAGCAGCACCCGGGTGCCACTCAGGCGCCCCTCTGTCTGCTGCTCGACAGCATCGCCGACGGCCGCAACGGCGTTGTTCGACAGCGGCAGCAACACCGTGAAGGTACAGCCCAGGCCCAAGCCTGCGGAACGGGCCTTGACCGTACCGCCATGGGCCTCCACCAGTTGGCGTACCAACGAAAGGCCAATGCCCAGGCCCTCGCGGCCATGGGCCGAGGTGTGCGGGGCGGCCTGGCTGAACAGGTCGAAGATCTTCTCCAGGTTCTCCTGGCTCAGCCCCACCCCGCGGTCGATCACCTCCAGTTGCGCATGCGTCTCCTGGCGGCCGAGGCGTATGCGGATCTCGCTGCCGGCGGGGCTGAACTTCAAGGCATTGTTCAGCAGGTTCCAGATGATCTGCTCCAGGCGCGTGACGTCGCCGTCGATGAACAGCGGCGCGCCGTCCTGGGGCACGCTCAGCGCCACCTCACAGGGGTGTTGCTCGCTGAGCACCACGGCATGGATGCCGACCAGCACGGCAGTGAGGTCAACCGGCTCGGTCTTGAGCTTGAGCTTGCCGGTGCGGATGCGCGCCACGTCGAGCAGGTCATCGATGATCCGCGCCTGGCTGGATACCGCCTCGCAGATGGTGCCGACCGCCTTGCTGGCGGCGCCGAGGGTCTTGACCAGCGGCAGGCGCCGGAGTATCTCGGCATTGAGCTGGATCAGGTTCAGCGGGTGCTTGAGCTCGTGGGACATGATGGCGAAGAACTCGTCCTTCATGTGGCTGCTGCTCTGCGACTCGGCCAGGCGCTTGCTCTGCTCGTCGTGCAGGCGCTTGTGGCCGGTGAGGTCGCGGGCAATCTTCACGTAGCCGCGCTGGCTGCTGTCCTTGAGCAACGACACCTCGCCGCTGCAATAGAAGCGGCTGCCATCCTTGCGCAGATGCCAGCGCTCGTCCTGCGCGCGGCCATTGACCCGGGCGCTGCGTAGCTCGCGCTCGGGGATGGCGTGCTGGCGGTCGTCCTCGGTAAAGATCAATTGGTAGTGCTGGCCAAGCACCTCCTGCTTGGTGTAGCCGAAGATCAGCGCAGCGCCGGTGTTCCAGTCGGTGATATGGCCATGCTCGTCGAGCAGGATGATGGCGAAGTCATGGGTGCTTTCGGCCACCAGGCGCATGCGTTCCTCGCCCAGGCGCAGGCGTTCTTCGGTCGCGCGGCTCTTGCTGATATCCACGAAGGTCAGCACCGTGCCGTCGATTTTCTGCTCGCTGGAACGGTAGGGCAGCAGGCGGGCGAGGTACCAGCGCAGGTCGTGGGTGGCGATTTCGCGTTCGATGGTGGTCTCGCCCTGGGCCACCGCGCGGGCATCGTCGGCCAGCTCCGGGTAATCCAGACGGTGGGTGATGTCGAGCAGCGAGCGGCCGGTGTCGACCGGCAGCATGTTGAAGATGTCGGTAGCTCGTGGAGTGAACCAGCGAATGCGCAGGTTGCGATCGACGAACACCGTGGCAATGGCCGTGGAGGCGATCAGGTTGCTCAGGTAGTCGTTGACCTTGTCGGTTTCCTCGACCTTGTTCTTGAGCTCGTAGTTGACGGTAAGCAGCTCTTCGTTGATCGACTGCAGCTCTTCCTTGCTGGTTTCCAACTCTTCGCTGGCCGAGCGCAGTTCCTCGTTGATCGCCTGCATCTCTTCGTTGGAGGCGGTCAGCTCTTCGCTGGATATTTCCGACTGCTCGATGGTTTCCTGCAATTGCACGCGGGTGCGCTGCAGCTCGCGCTCAAGGTTTGCCAGCACCATGCTGTCGGTCTGGCGAATGCTACCGGCCAGCGGTAGGGAAGGGTCGGGCGCGCGCTCCTCGAACACCACCAGCAGGCACTCGTTGCCGCTGGGCTCGTCCTTGTGCGGGTGGACGACGATCTCGACCTGCACGCGGGCGTCGCCTTCTTCCAGGTCTACCGGCCGCGAGGTGACCGACTGCGAGCCCTGGCGCGCCTGGAACAAGGTGCTGCGCAGGGCCAGGCGCAGGCTGGGCAGCACCAGGTTGAGCAGGTTGCGGCTTGGCTCGCCACCGGCCATTTGCAGGAAGCGCCCGGCGCCGTCGCTCATGTGCAGGATATTGCCGTCACCGTCGAGGATCAGGCTGGGCGGGGTATGCCGCGCCAGTGCCCGGTGATGCACCTCGGCGTAGGACAGCTTGCGGCTGGGGCGGGCCTTGGCGGTGGTGTCGGTGACGGCGGTGGGCAGGTCTGCTCCGGTCAGCTGGCGCCCTGAGCGACGTAGTCCGCTGACCGTGTCGCGGGCGCGGAAGATGCGGTTGCGCTTGTCCACCGGGGCGAACAGTTCTTCACCCAGGTCGGCTGACTCGGAGGAGCCCAGGAACAGGTAGCCCCCAGGGCGCAGGGCGAAGTGGAACATGCGCAGGATGTCCTGTTGCACCTCGCGGTCGAGGTAGATCAGCAGGTTGCGGCACACCACCAGGTCGATCTGCGAGAACGGTGGGTCGGACAGCAGGTTGTGGCGGGCGAACAGTACCCGTTCGCGTACTTCCTTGCGCACCCGGTAGTGCTCGTCTTCCTTGGTGAAGAACTGGCGCAGGCGCGCCGGTGGCACGTCGGTGACGATGGATTCGGGGTAGCAGCCGCTTCGGGCGTGGACGATGGCGCGCTCGTCCAGGTCGGTGGCGAACACTTGCAGCTTGGCGGCGCTGCGCTCCAGCGTCATCTGCTCACTCACCAGCATGGCCAGGCTGTAGGCCTCCTCGCCGGTGGAGCAGCCGGCCGACCATACGCGAATTTCACTTGGCCCTTCGCCGTTTTCGCTCGGGCTGACCAGCTCCGGCAGCACATTACGTTCCAGCGCTTCGAAGGCTTCGCGGTCACGGAAGAAGTTGGTCACGCCGATCAGCATGTCGGCCAGCAACTGGGTGGATTCGTCGGGGTGTTGCTCGAGGTAGCGGTAGTAGCCGGGCAGGTCGACCTGGCCGGTGACGTGCATGCGCCGCTCGATGCGGCGCAACACCGTGGCACGCTTGTAGTGCTGGAAGTCATGGCCGGTGTTGGTGCGCAGCAGCAGCAGAATTTCTTCCAGCAACGGCTCGCTGCGCTGCGCGTCGCCGTCGCGTGTTCCGAGGGGCGGTGGCATATGCGCTTCATCCACCTCGGGCAGGCGCACCTGGCGGGCGTTGAGCCATAGCTCGATGAGCTTCTGCGCCATTTCGGCGGCTGGCAGGACGAAGTCTACAAGGCCAGTGGCGATGGCCGCCCTGGGCATGCTGTCGTGCAGGGCATCGTCCGGGGCCTGCACCAAGGTCACGCCGCCTTGTTCCTTGATACGCGACAGCCCCACCGCACCGTCTGCGCCGGTGCCGGACAGCACCACGCAGAAGGCGTGGTCCTTGTGCACATCGGCCAGGTCGCGAAAAAACAGGTCGATGGCCACATGGTCGCCACGTCGGCGGTGGGCCGGGGTGACGCGCAGATAGCCATCGTTGGTGGAAAGCTGGTTGGCCGGGGAGATCACATAGACGTGGTTGCGCTCGATCGGCACCGGCTGGGTGACTTGCAGCACCGGCATGCGGGTTACGCTCTGGATGATCTGGTCGAGCATGCTTTGGTGGTCGGGCGACAGGTGCAGCACCACCACGAAGGCCATACCGCTGTCGGCGGGCATTTGCGAGAAGAAGGTGCGGATGGCTTCGATGCCCCCGGCCGATGCGCCGATGCCGACCACCGGAAAGTCCAGGTGGCTCACGGCCAGCGCCGGATTGATGGGCGACGCTGGGGCTTTTCCATTTGACGGTTTCATCGAGCAGAGCCTTCTGCAGACCTTGTGGTTCGGCCCTTCGAGGCTTCGGGGGCGTGTGGTGGGCGATTATAGGCAGGGCTTGCCCCTGGCGGCGAGCCAGCGCATTGCAAACATCGCCTGTTCAGGTACGAACCCTGTGCTGTTATGACCGCCAGGTCATGGAAAAAGTGCGAACGGCGTGCAGGCAATCTCCAAGGCTTGGCCAGTTGCCATCAGCCGCTCAAGCGAAAAGTTCCACAATGTTTTGAATTTTCTCGCTGGGCTTCGATCCACCCCTTTGTCATCCACGGAGAAGAGGAGGCCCCGAGATGCCAGCTCCACAGCTCTATATCATCGATTACCGGCTGCACAACGAGCCACGCAGTTTCATCATTCGCCTGGAAGGCCTGGACAGTGCGCAGGCTTGGCACTGGGCCAGTTGCGATGCCGGCGTGGGGATCATTCCCAAGTTCGGACGCGAGAAAATCAGGAAGATCAGCCGCCCCATGGCTGAGCGCTATGGCATCACCGAGGTGCAATGGCGGGTGTCGGGAGAGCGAGTAGGCGCTGGGGTATAGGCCAAGGCGGGGCGTGTGGCCCCGCGCATGGATTGAAAACGTCGCTCGAAGGCCTCACTCCGGGTCGCTGGCCGGCACGCCGGGGTGTTCTTCGTCGTCATCGGTGAGGTTGGGGTCGGCGTCCGGGTCGTCGACCTTGTCGTTACGGCGGTCGGGTTCGAGTTCTGGCCACTCGGTCTGGGCATCGCCGCCACCCATTTGCAGGCGTTCGTTCATCAAGGCGCCCTCGCAGGTAAAAAGGCCCGCCCCAGGGCGGGCCAACACAGGAGTGAGAGGCAGTATCGACCACCCCTCATAGGCTCAGAAACCCTGTGCCAGGAATGGCTTCATACAATGCGCCCGGCTACCGACAAACGGTCGCCGGGCGCTTTCGTTCAACGTGCGGGGGCCGCGCTCAACGCACCGGCACGGGTGACCCGAAGCGCCACCAGGCTGCCCAGTACGATCACTGCCGCCAGCGAGTACAGTGCCGCATCCGTGGAGCCGGTCTGGTCCTTGATGAAACCGACCAGGTACGGGCTCAGGAAGCCGGCCATCTGGCCCACCGAGTTGATGATCGCCAGGCCCGCTACCGCCGCGCCGGCACTGAGCTGCGCCGTGGGCATTGGCCAGAACATCGGCAGGCCGGTGAGCGCACCCATGGTGGCGATCGACAAACCGAGAATGGCGATGACCGGGTTGCTGGCGAAGTTCGCGGCGATCAGCAGGCCGATGGCGCCCATCAGCATCGGCACCACAAGGTGCCAGCGTCGCTCGTTGCGAAGGTCCGCCGAGCGCCCGACGATAATCATGAACACGCCAGCCAGCAGGTAGGGAATGGCGCTCAGCCAACCGATCAGCATCGGGCTGTCGAAGCCCAGGTTCTTGATGATCGACGGCAGCCAGAAGTTGATCGCGTACACGCCGCTCTGGATGCAGAAGTAGATAAAGCCGAAGGTCCACACCAGTGGGTTGGTCAGCACTGCGAGCAGGCTGTCGCCCATGGTGGCAGGCTTGCGCGCAGCGTCAGCGGCCAGGTCCGCCTCGATGATCTGGCGTTCGCTCGGCGACAACCATTTGGCTGTTTGGTAGCCGTCACTGAGCAGGGCCACCGCCATGAAGCCCAGTACCACGGTGGGCAGGCCCTGGATCAGGAACATCCACTGCCAGCCCGCCAGGCCATGCTGGCCGGCGGCGAAGTGGTCGAGGATCCAGCCGGAGAACGGCCCGCCCAGCAGCCCCGACACCGGGATCGCCGACATGAACAGCGCCATGATCCGACCCCGGCGATCGGTTGGGAACCAACGCGAAAGGTACAGCACCACGCCAGGAAAGAAGCCCGCTTCGGCGGCGCCGGTGAGCAGGCGCAACACGTAGAACTCCATGGGCGTGGTGACGAACAGCAGGCAGGTCGACAGGCTGCCCCAGGCAATCATCATCACGGCGATCCAGCGCCGGGGGCCGAAGCGGTTGAGCGCCAGGTTGCTGGGCAGGCCACACGCGACGTAGCCGATGAAGAAGATACCGGCGCCAAGGCCGTAGACGGTTTCGCTGAACTTCAGCGCGTCGAGCATCTGCAACTTGGCAAAGCCGACGTTGACGCGATCGAGGTAGTTGAACAGGTAGCAGATAAAGATGAACGGAATCAGCCGCAGGGTGATGCGCCGGTACAGCGCATTGCGGGTGCTTGCGTCGCCTTGGTCAGGGGCAGGGCTGTGTGCCATGATGAAATTCTCTGTTGTTATGGTTGTTCCGCCGCGCCTGTTCCGGCGCTCGCCTGACGAGTCTCGGCGAGCGCGGCGCAGCTGTCTTTGTGCTTTTGCACAGCCCCTGGCGCACCTGGCTGTGCCGCCGTACAAACGCCTACGACCCTAAGGATGCCGCAATGTTCGAACTGGACCACGACCTGGCGCAGGATATCGTCGACAGGGCCATGGCCATCCTGCCGTGCAACGTCAACGTGATGGACAGCCAGGGCTTGATCCTGGGCAGTGGCGAGCCCGAGCGCATCAACACTCGCCATGAAGGCGCGCAGTTGGTGTTGGCCAATGGGCGCATCGTCGAGCTCGATGGCGAGGCGGCCAAGTGCCTGAAGGGTGTGCAACCTGGGGTGAACCTGCCGCTAATGCTCGACGGCAGGCTGATCGGCGTGCTCGGCCTGACCGGCGACCCACAGCAGCTGCGCACTTATGGCGAGCTGGTGCGCATGACAGCTGAAATGCTCCTGGCCCAACGTCACCTGCAAGTGGAGCAGCAATGGCGACGCCAGCGTTGCGACGACCTGCTGGCCTTGCTGCTGGGCGGGACCGGCGACTCGCCACGGCTGCTGGATGAGGCCCAGCAATTGGGTCTCAAGCCCCAGCTGTCACGCGTGCCATGCCTGTTCGAGCTGGACGCAGGGCCGCCCGCCGAAGCGCTGTCGGCGTGGTTGATGAGCCGCTACCCGGACAGCTGGTGTGTCAGCCCCGCGCGGCAATCGCTGCTGTGGTGCCGGCCCGCCACTGTGATGCTGGATGAAACCCGCCTGCTCGAACGCTTGCAGCGCCATGGCTGGCAGGTCCAGCGCCTGGCGCTGGGCAGTGCGGCACCTGGCCTTGAACAGTTGCGTCGCAGCTATCGGCGGGTACGCGACCTGCTGGCGTATGGTCGTGAAGTGGTGCCGGGCGAGCGACTGTTGAGCCTGTCACGCTACCGCCTGCCTGCCTTGCTGTGGCGCCACCGCAACGACGATGCCCTCGACGAGCTGCTGGAGCCTTTGCAGCGTATCCGCGCCAAGGATGCCAGCGGCCAATTGCTCGCGACCCTGCGCGCCTGGTGCGCCCACGACGGCCAGAGCCAGGCCTGCGCCGATGCCCTGGGTATCCACCGCAACAGCCTGCGCTACCGGCTGGAGCGCATCGCCGAGTTGAGCGAGGTGGACCCGTTGCGTCTGGAGGGCATGCTCAGCCTGTACCTGGGCCTGCAACTGCTGCCCGCCGACTGATGCGCACGTGCCCCGGCATTTGCCCAACCCGCACCCCCTCGGTTTTGTGCAACTGACCGAGGCCGCTCTGGCCCGCAGCTGTCAGCATGCGGGTTATCTGCCCAGGAGATTCCCATGAAAGTCGTCATCGCCCCCGATTCGTTCAAGGACAGCCTCGACGCCGCCGCCGTCGCCCGCGCCATCGCGCAGGGCCTTGCCCAGGTGTGGCCTGAGGCCGAGCGTATCGAATGCCCGATGGCCGACGGCGGCGAGGGCACCATGGAGGCGATCCTGGCGGCCAGCCAGGGCGAGCTGCGTCGCCAGACTGTGCGCGGGCCACTGGGGCGCGAGGTCGAGGCCGGCTGGGGCTGGTTGGCCGACAGCCGCACGGCGATCATCGAAATGGCACAGGCCAGCGGCCTGCAACTGCTCGCCAGCGGTGAGCGCGATGCCTGTCGCAGCAGCACCTGGGGCACCGGCCAGCTGATTGCCGCAGCCTTGGATGCCGGTGCCTCGCGCATCGTGCTGGCGATTGGCGGCAGTGCCACCAACGATGGCGGCAGCGGCATGCTGCGGGCGTTGGGCTTGCGGTTGCTCGACGGTGACGGCCAACCCTTGCCTGAAGGCGGCCTGGCCCTTGCGCAACTGGCGCAGATCGACGCCAGCGCCCTCGACCCGCGCCTGGCCGACGTCCAGGTGGAAGTGGCGGCCGATGTCGACAACCCGCTATGCGGCGACAACGGCGCCTCGGCGATCTTCGGACCACAGAAGGGCGCGAGCCCCGAGCAGGTCCAGGCGCTGGACGCTGCCCTGGGGCATTTCGCCGACCATTGCGCGCAACTGCTGGGCGAGGATGTGCGCGACTTCCCAGGCTGTGGCGCCGCGGGTGGCATGGGCTTCGCGGCCAAAGCGTTCATGGGGGCGCGCTTTCGTCCAGGGGTCGAGGTGGTAGCGGAACTCGCCGGGCTGGATGCGCTGGTGCAAGGTGCGGACCTGGTGATTACCGGGGAAGGGCGCTTCGATGCGCAGACCCTGCGCGGCAAGACACCGCTGGGTGTGGCGCGGGTCGCCAAGCGCCATGGCGTGCCGGTGCTGGTACTGGCCGGCACCTTGGGCGAGGGCTACGAGCAGTTGTATACCCATGGCATCGATGCGGCATTCGCCCTTGCCAGCGGGCCGATGACCCTCGAGCAGGCCTGCGCCGACGCCGGGCAATTGCTGATGGCGCGGGCGCGGGACATTGCCCGGTTATGGCAGGTGGCGCGCGGGTAAACCAACCGGGTGGATTGCCCCAGAAGGTTCAGGCCTTCGGCTCCCGCGTTCCCAGCACATCGCGGATGTTGTCCACCACGTTGCTGTCCTTGATCACGTCGTTCAGCCAGCCTTCCAGCGGCATGTTGCCCCACTTGATGGCGCGTTCGATCAGGTATGGCACCGGGCTTTGCGGCTCGCTCTGCTTGAAGAACTGAGCGATGCCGGCAAGCAGGGTGAAGGCCTCGTCGCGGCTCAGCGGCGTGGTACGCAGAGGGGCAGTTGAGCTGGTCTGGACGGGCGTGTTCATCGGTTCACCTGCTTGATCGACGGGGGTAACGGTGGTCACGGGCTCTGCCACCGGCACGACCACCGGGTGCAGCTCGACGCCGCGGTCCTTGAGCAGCTTTTCCGCCAATTGGCTGGCGCGCGACAGCATGTCGAACAGGCTGGCGAAGCTCGGCGCCTCGTTGCCGAACAGGCGATCGCTGGTGGCCTGCAGCCGTTGGCAGGCTTGCAGGCTGGCACCAACCTGCAAGGCTTTGTCGCGCAGGTGCTGGGTGTCGCTGAGCGCCACCGAGCGCTGGAAGATCTCGGCGTTGATCTTGCCTTCGCTCAACGCTGCCTGCATCGCCTTGGGGTTCTGCAAGGCGAGGTTCTCTACATGGCGTGATTCGTCGTAACGCAGCACGCCGAAATGCTGCCCTTGGGTGATGGGCAAACCACCGGCTATGTCGGTGAGGGTGGTCTTGAGCCAGGACAGGCGCGCGGCGCGTTCGTCCAGGCCCTCTTCAAGTGATGGGTAGGCGTTGTCCCAGAACGCTTCGAGGATTCGTTCGGTCAGCTTAAGGCCGAAGGTGATGCCTTCAAAATGCGCTCGCTGGGCCAGGCCTTCGCTGAGCCAGGCCACCAGCATCAGGTCTTTGCTCTGCTGCGCGAGGCCTTCGGCGCTAAGGTCTATGACGGTTTCCCAGTCGGCGGTTTTCAGGTCGGTCTGCCAGTCGCCCTGGGTCAGGTAGTCAGGGTCTGCGCGGCGCGCTTCCTTGATCTGGTCGAACAGGGCGGAGAAGCTCAAGTCTTCGCCACTGCCACCGTCGATCGGCGCGGCCAGCTCGGCCAGCGAAAGGTCGTTGAGGATTTCAGGCATAAAACACTCGGGTCAGGGGAGGGAAGCGGCGTGCCGGGCAGGCCGACACGTCGCGGAACATGGGCCGCTTGCGCGACCCATGGGCAAGCCAGTGCTTAGGCAAACACTTTGTTCGCGGTGCGGTCCCAGCCACCGACGATGTTGCCGCCAGCTTGGCCGTCGGTGCGGTTCTGCTGGGTGTAGGTGGTCTTGATACGGGCGAAGTTGAAGCTGATCTCTTCGATCGGCAGGTCGCTGACCGCTTTGTCTTCACCGCCCTGGTTACCACCGGCGACGAAGCGCACCGAGGACACGATCACTTCTTCCATGTCGATGGTCAGGTAGGTGACCTTGTCGCCACCGGCGCGGTTGACGTTGAGTTTGAGCTTGGCAATGTGCTTGCCGGTGCAGCAGTGCTCGAACAGCTTGGCCGACGCCTTGTCGACCGCCTTGCGGATCTTGAAGTCGCTCAGGGCGACACGCTCGGAGGACGCACCGCCCGAGGAGCTGGCGGTTGCCGAAGAAGCCTGGGTGGCGCCGTACTCGTAGCCCAGCACTTCGATCCAGTCCTTGTGTTTTTCATCCAGTACTTCGCCTGGGATGCCGTCGATTTGGATATACGCGTCAAAAGCCATCGTGAAACTCTCCATTAGCAACATTGGCAGGGCTGCTCATGCACCCCTTTGTTTTGACCTCGCCGAATCTGTCGGCAGAGGTAGCTTGCCGCCCACCGGAGCTCCTCCTGTGAGGCCCGGTGGGCAGGTTCTTGCGGCGCGGCCTCAGTTAAGCCCGCGCACTTCGATTTCCACCCGGCGGTTGGGCTCCAGGCATTTGATCAGTTGTGCCCGCGGCTGCTGCATGTCGCAGTTGACCAGCGGCTTGCGGCTGCCTTCCCCCTGGGCCACCACCAGTTCGGCGGCCACACCCTTGCCGACCAGGTAAGTACGAATGGTCTGCGCCCGCTGCTTCGAGACCTGCAGGTTGCCCTGGCTGTCGCCGAGCTGGTCGGCGTGGCCGGAGATCACGATCTTGCCGATGTTGGGGGTGTTCAGCAGTTTGCTGGCGATCGCGCTCAGCTGGTTCTGGCCCTCGTTTCTCAGGCTCTGGAAATCGGCCCGGCCAAAGGCGAACAGGGTGTCGGATTCCAAAGTGATGGTCTCGATAGCGCGCAGCGACTGTGCCCGTAGGCTGTCGATGTAGTTGCGCGAGCTCGACATCAGGAAGGCGTTGTCGAGGATGCGCGGCACGTCCGGCTCACGGATCTGGTCGCTGTAGAAGGTGATCTGGCGGCTGGCGTAGAGGTAATCCTGGTTGCCGTCGGTTTCGCTGCCGGCCACTGCCAGGCTCTTGCCGGTGTGGCGGGCGATGGCCGGGTACCAGTAGTCCGGCAGGTGGGACTTGAGGAAGGCTGGGTCGGCCTTTTCGCGCTGGGCCGGCGAGAGCATCACGTAGGTATCCAGGGTCGCCTTGCCGAAGTCGGCAATCGACTGGGCCCGGTTGTCATCGGGCAAGGCTTTCGCCTCGACGCTGTCGACGCCGCTCACCGGTTGCAGCTCGCGGGTGTTGCGCTGGTACACCTTGAGTGTGGTCAGCAGGTACAGGGTGCGGGTCAGGTTGTCGGCGGTGGGCTTTAGCATCACATGCTGCAACGTGGCGAAGTAGCGGCTGCGCAGCAGCGGCTCCACCGCGTGACCCTGGTAGAGGCCCAGGCGCATGCTTAACGGTACGCCCTGATGGTGATGCTGCTCATGGTAGTGCTGGGTCCAGAAACGCAGGCGATCGAGGCTGCGCCAGGCGGTGTACTGGCCGCTGGTGGTCTTGTCCTGCGCCTTGGCCTGGGCCAGTTCGCTGGTGATGCTGGCCAAGGTGGCGCGGTTGTTCAGGTACGACCAGCCCCACAGGCTGCACAGCACCAGGCCCGCTAGGCCTGCGGCGGCGACCCAGGTGGCCTTGCGCCGACGTTCGCGCTGGTTGCTGGTGTACAGCGCCACCAGGTGCTGGTCGGGAATGATCACCTTGCGGAACAGGCTGTTGATGAACAGCGGCGCGGGCTGGCTACCCGCGCTGGCGGCATCTGCGTCATGTTCCAGGCCAAAGCGTTCGGCCACGTGCTGGCCGTGGCTGCCCCACTGGGCCTCGTCGGCTTGCAGCGCGGCGGTGAAGTAGAAGCCGCGCAGCAGTTCGGCGTGCTGGTATGGGTTGGCCCGCAGCAGGCTGTCGACGAATTGCTGCAAGCGCGGCTTGAGCGCGGCCAGCTCCAGCGGGAAGCGGTAGGCGGCGTCGTTCTGCCGGGTCAGCTGGATGTCCTGCTGCACCAACTGCTGGCTGGCCACTTGCTGCCAATAGCCGGTCAGCTCGTCCATCGCCTTGCCGAAGCGCTGGCCCCAGTCGGCCTGCTGGTAATCCTTGTGCGAGAAGGTCTTGCCCATCACCTCGCCGCGTGCGGTGTCGTCCAACTGGCGGTAGAACGGGGTGAAGCCGGGGATCAGGTCGCACTTGGTGAACACCAGGTAGATCGGCAGGCGCACTTCCAACAGGGTGCAGCTTTCCTGGATGCGTTCACGCAGGCGCTTGGCCACCCGTTCCTGGTCCTCGGCCGAGCCGTGCAGGATGTCGGCGATGCTCACGCCGACGATCAGGCCGTTGAGTGGCCGGCGCTGGCGGTGCTGGCGCAGCAGTTGCAGGAAACCACGCCACTTGCCGGCTTCTTCCGGGCTGTTCATGTAGCGCCCGGCGGTGTCCAGCAGCACGGCTTCGGAGCTGAAGAACCAGTCGCAGTTGCGCGTGCCGCCCAGGCCCGCCACCCGCACGCCTTCGCGCTCGGCGTAGGGGAAATTCAGCCCCGACTGCAGGATCATGGTGCTCTTGCCAGCGGCTGGCTGGCCGATCACCAGGTACCAGGGCAGGGCATACAGCGCATCGTTGGCCGAGGCGCCACGCGGCTTGTTGCTGTGCAGACGTTCCAGGCTCTGCAACAGGCGTTCGCGCAGCAGGCTGACTTCTTCCCGGTCGGCGGGGGAGGCATTGAGCACCGCCTGGTCGGCGTCGTCGCGTAGCAGCCCTTCGAGGTTGTGGTGTTGGCTTGCACCGCGGTACAGCAGCAGTACGTAGCCCGCCGACAGCAGCAGGAACACGCCGATACCGGCCAACAGGCTTCGTAGCGAAGCGAAGCCCAGGGCTCGGCCCACGGCCCAGACCAGGAAGATCGTCAGGAAGAACGCCACACCCAGCAGGTAGGGTTGGTAGCGCAGGCAGTAGTACTTGATCTTGTTCATACAGGCGTCGCATCCAGCGCATCGACGAACTGGTCGATGATGTGTTCAAGGGGGCGGTCGTGGTCGTGCAGGCGCCGCGCCGAAGGCATCGGCCCCAGCAGTTCCAGGTGCTGGGGCGCTTCGGCGCTGCCACTGAGCAGGGGGTAGGCACTGCGCGTGTGGCGCGACGGGAAGCAATACAGCCGCGGGTGCATGAAGTCGTCGGCCAGCAGGCTCACCGCTGGCACGCCGGGCTGCCCGCTCATGCGCGTAAGCCAGGTCAGCCAGAGGTCGGCCGTGGGGTTTTTCAGGCCGCGCTCGGCCGGCAGGGGCAGCTCGATGCCACCGTCGAAGTCACCGTGCAGCGAAGGCCAGGCCGCCTGCAGCCGCGCCAGCGCGGCGTTGCCATCGAAGCCCGGCCACGAGCCTTGGAGGGCGCGGGCGATGTCGGCAAAGCTGTAATCGTGCAAGAACTTGGCATGCACCCGACGGAACAGGTGCAGATCCTGCGTTTGCAGTGGGCGCAGGGCCTTGACCCGTTCGAACAGGCTAGCGCGTTCGGCGCCCAGTACCGCCTGGTGCAGCAACGGCTTGATCTGTGCGCTGAACAGCTCCCCCAGGGTGAACGGGTTGGCCATTGCCGCGCCGTCCTCGCCCTTGAGCAGCTGGAAGATGAAGAACGGATAGCGCCGTTGGCTGGCATCGCGCGAGCTGAGCAGGCCGCCCAGCAGCCCGTTGCCGTTGCGCGCGCGGTAGTTGAAGAAACACATCGGTAATGCGTCGAATAGCGCCTGCCAGTCGTCGCGGTGGCGCATGGCCGCCAGCGAAGACTGCAGCCAGGCATCGAACTCGCACACTTCCTCCGCCGCGCCATGCAGGCTGACGAAGTCCGCGCTCGACGGCAGCTTGCCGAAGCAACCGATCATCGCGCGCCCCTGTCGTTGAGCGCGCTCAGCGCCTTGACGTCACCCAGGTCGGTTAGCTTGACCCCACCAAAGTTGCGCACTATCAGGCTCACCCGGCCATTGGCGGTGTCCCAGCTGAAGCGCTGCTGGATGCCGTCGAGGTCCTCGACCCGGGCGCTGTCGTTCATGCGCAGCAGGCCCCAGCGCCCCGGGAAGTCGAACACCGTGACCCGCGCGCCGCTCAAGGTGACCACGTCCAGGCGTGCGCCTGGCGCGTTGCTGCTACCTGGCCAGGCGAAGCGGTTCCAGCTGCTACGACCATTGCGGTAGTGCTGTTCCTGGCCATCGAGGGTGAACACGATGTCGGTGAACGTGGCCGAGGGCTCCAGCATGATCTCGAAGCCATTGTCGCGGTCCGACAGGCTGGCGATCACCTGGCCCACGGAGCTGGCCTTGTCGATGCTGTTGAGCATGCCCGGGTTGACCAGCGCCGGCCCTTTGCCGTCGCCCGCGCCGAGCCCTTCGCCGCCGGCCAGGTTGCCGATTTCGTTGCGCTTGAAGGCCGGCAGCAGGCCGCTATTGGGTTCGACGAAGCGCTGAAGGTCTTTGACCGAGGCTTCGTTGCGGCTGTTGCCGGCGATCGGGTAGCGATGCGCCATGACCTGCTCCCAGGGCTTGGCGATCTGCTGCGCCCAGGCCTTGGCGATTTGCTGCCCGGCAGGGTCGCGCAACGTGGCCCAGGCGTACTGGATCGGCAGGCTGAAAAGCTCCTGCAGCGAGCGCGACAGGCCGTCCTGACTGGTGTCGACGCTGCTTTCCACGTAGTTGCGCACGGTGGTCACTTCGCTCGGCTGTCCTTCCAGGGTTTCGCTGATCAGCAGCTTGCTGCTCTTACCCACATCCTGCGAGCGCTGGATGTTGTTCATGCGCACCTTGAGCTTGCGCAGCGCCGCCAGGTAACGGTCCATGATGGTGCTGTCGGCGCCTTCGGCGTTGTTCTCGGCGAACACCCGCGCCACCGGCTCGAAGCGCTTGGCCAGGCTGCCGTCGTCGACCGTCGGCAGGGCCGGGGCGAGGTTTGCTGGCAGCGCGTCCTGGTCGTCCAACAGGCCCGAAACCTTGCTCCAGAAGCCGTCCTTGCGGGCGACGCCCGGAACCGGCAGCTCACGCTCGCTCGGCAGGTCCCATTGGGTGTTGTCATTGATTGCCGCCAGCAGGTTCTTCACCGGCGAGTTCTGCACGTCGCTGAGCAGGCCCAATTGCTCGGTGGCCGAGGCCAGGTCGGCGAAGGGACGCACGCCGACGTTGCTGACCATCTTGTACCAGGCCTGGGTGTAGTCGCGCTTGTAGCGGGTCATGAACTCGCGGATGAAATTGGCTTTCTGCACGATGGCATCGCCGCCTTCACCGTCCAGCACCCAGTCCGATTCGTTGCGCAGGTTGCCTGATACCAGTTTGATCAGCTCAGGCTTGACGAAGGTGTCCCAACCCTGGCGGGTGTAGATCGCCGGTACCCCGGCGGAGCCGTACAGCAGCGCCCGGCCCGGTTGTGGCATCAGGTCGTTGAGGCTCAGGGCCGGGAACTGGCGGCTCGATTCGAGCTGCAAACGCAGGTATTCGCGGTCGACCAGGGAGCTTGAGATCATGAAGGCCTTGAGGTTCTGCCGGGTCTCACTGATCAACGGCTCGTTGCGCGGTAGCGACGGCGCCTGGCCTTGTTCGAGCAACTGCACGTACAGCGGTGCGTTTTCTTCGATCACACCCTCGGCCGGGACGTCTTCACCGGCCGCGCGGGCCCAGGCCTGGGGCAGGCTGGCGGCGACGAAGGCTGGGTCCGGGTGGGCCTGCGGTTCGGTCAGCAGCAGGTACAGCTTGAGGGTGTTGTAGGCCTCGATGATCGACGCCACCTGCTGCTCGTCCAGGCGCCCGAGCATTTCCTCGGACAACGACAGGCCACCGGTGGTGGCGGACAGCTCGGCAGCGTCGCTGGTGCTGGCCAGGTTGACCTTGGCCGCATACCCACCGGCGCGGGTAGTGTCCAGCGCGGCCTTGGCGGCAACGGTCGGCGCCAGCGGCTTGGCATTGCGCTTCTTCGGTGCCGGCGCCGGGGTGAATTCCAGTGACTGGTTGATGCCGTTGGCGAAGGTGTTGAAGGCGCGCATCTGCACCTGCAAGTTGCGCGCAATCGGCTCTAGCGCCTGGCTGCGCAGTTGCGCCAGGTAGGCGCTACGGGTCACCTGGTGGATCGCCTCGCCGTGGTACAGGCCGGCCCCCAGCGACAGTGGTACGCCCTGCAGGCGATGAGCCTCGACGGTAGCCATCTGCTCGCGCAGCACTTGCAAGCCTTTGCCTGTGGCCAGAAGCTGCTCGCGGTCGTCGGCCTGCTCGATCTGCGCCAGTTGCCCGCGCAGGCTGTCCAGCCACTGCCGGTTGTTGGCGAATGAAAGCGCCTGCCAGCCGATGAACAGCACCCCGGTGGCGGCGGCCAGGCCAAGCAGCAGCGGGCTGAACGCAGACTGGCGGCCCAGGCGCGACTGGTACAGGGCCAGGTCGCGGTCAGGGAAGATCACCCGGCGGAAGGTATCGGTGATGAAGTAGCTGCGGTTGCCCACGGCCTTGCCGCTGCCCTGGGCACCCTCGGCATAGGCGTCTTGCAGGGCGAACTCGTCGGCGATGACGTCCTCGTAGACCTGCCCCAGGTGCTGGTCGGTCTGCAACGCGCTGGTGAAGTACAGGCCGCGCAGCAGCAGTGGGGCGGCGCCGCCTTGGCGCAGGGTGAAGTGTTCGAGGAACTGTTCGAGCACGCCACCGAGGGCAGCGAAGTACTGCGGGAAGTTCAGCAGGGTGCTGCCGGCTTCGGCCCCCAGGGCGATCACCTGCGCATCGACGTGCTGGCGGACATGCGCCTGCAGGTTCCTCAAGCGCGCCTGCAACACCGTGTGCAGGCCATTGTTGCGGATCTCCGCCAGGCCGAAGGTCATGCCCAGTGGTTGCTGGCGTTGGTGCAAGTCGAGACCGTCGAAGGCCTGGTCGAAGCCCGGCAGCTGGTCGGTCTTGCTCAGCATCAGGTACACCGGCGGGTTGGCGTCCAGGCACTCGGCATACTCGGCCACCCGCGCCGCCAGCTGGGCGGCCAGGGCATTACGCTCATCGCTATTGGCCGCCAGCAGCTCGGGCAGGCTGACCACCAGCACCAGGCCGTTGATCGCCGCCTTGCCGCGCTGCTTGCGCAGCATGCGCAGGAAGGCCGAGAACTCGCTGGCCGACTGGTCGTCGCGCAGGTAGCGGCCAGCGGTGTCGATCATTACCGCGTCGGGGCTGAAGTACCAGTCGCAGTGCTGGGTGCCGCTATCGGTATCGTTACCCGTGGCGATGCTGGCCGACAGGCCCGAGTGGGTCAGCAGCGAGGTCTTGCCGGCCGCCGACATGCCCAGCACCAGGTACCAGGGCAGGTCGGACAGCGCCGCCTTGCCGCCGCCGCCGGCGGAACGGTCGGTGCGCAGCATGGCGATAGCGTGCTTGAGGCGCTCGCGCAGCACCTGCTGGTCGCGGAACTCGCCGGTGGCATTCCACGAGCGGTCGACCTCGATCTGCAGCAGGTTCTCCAGGTTGTGCTCGGCGCGAATGCGCTGGTACTGGCGCAGCACGATCGCCAGCAGGAAACAGGCGCTGACGATCGCCAGCGCTTCGGGCAGGTGCCGCTGCAGCCACGGCAGCTGCGCTGCGGCCAACCAGCAGATCAACAGGCTCGCCAGCCACAGCAGTGGCAGGAGAATCCAGAAACTCTTCAACAGGCGCAGTAATGTCTTCATGTCTTCCTGACTCGGCTACCTGGGTTGTGCTCAGGCACTGAACAACTGGCGGACTTGTTCGGCAAGGGCGGCGACGTCCTTGTCCAGCAACCAGTCGAGCGTGAGGTACACGGCGACGCAGGCCAGAGCGATCAGCGCCAGGTACACCCACAGTGGCACTTCGTGGCGCAGCATCTGCGACACTTGGTCAGGCAGCGCCCAGTCCGGTGAAAGCGCCTTGGGCGCCTTGCGGTAGCGGGCGATATCCTGGCCCAGGCTGTTGGCCAGGTAGCGCAGTTGGTCCTTCGAACCGATGCTGAACTTGCCCTCGAAGCCCAGGGCCAGGCACAGGTGATACACCTCCAGCACATCGATGTGCTGCCTGACGTCCGCGCGCAGCACCTCGATCTTTTCGAAGAAGCCTTCGCCGGCCAGGTGCACGCCGAAGTAGCGGAACTGCAGCGGTTGCAGTTCAAAGTGCCGACGCAGCTCGCTGTCCTTGGCGCGCAGCACGCTTTCGTCGAGGAACGCGCACAGGGCGTACTGGATGTCCTTGACCTGCTCGACGCTGTAGTTGGCGGCGCGGGCTTCGCGCTCCAGGTTGGCGAAGAAACGCTCGACGCGGGCCTCGAAGGTCTGCACCGAAGTGACTGGGCGACCACGGCGCACGATCAGCGCCATGCTGATGAAGTCCTGGACCAGGTCCTTGAGCGTCGGTTTTTCACTGGTGGGCGCGACGGCACCCTGTTGCAGTACGGCTTCGGTCATTTGAGCACCGCCATCAGTTCAAGCTTGAGGTTGGTAAAGGCACTGGGCGCGTAGAAGCAGATGGTCTGCGCCTCCATCATTCGCTCATACACATGGCCGTGGGGCTCGATGGCGAAGTACTGGTTGTCCAGGCGCACCGGAATCGCGTTGGGCAGCCGCGCGGCGTGGTTGAGGGTGACGCCGGGCATGGCGCTGTTGACCACCACCTCGATGTCTTCCGGCGAGCCGACCTTGAAGGCCCGTGGCACCAGCTCCAGCAGGCTGGCACCGGGCATGTCGGCGTGTACCGCGATATAGAAGTCGGCCTCGGTCAGGCGCGGGTCGCGCAGTTGGCCCTGCCAGTACGATGGCTTGGTCTGGCTCAGGTTGATGACGATGCACTGGTTCGGCACGACATTGTCGAGCATCACCCGGATCATCTCGTCGAGCTTGACCAGCGACGCGGCCGGGTCGTGGTGGTCGTACTCGGGGAGGTCGCTGAGCTGGCTGTCGAGGGTGAAGGTCAGCAGGCCGCCGGCCAGGTCGGCGAGGAACAGGTACAGACGCTCCGGGTGCAGGCGCGGGTGGGCCAGCAGGTGGGCCAGCTGCGGGTGGGCGCGGTTGACCGTGTTCAGCAGCCAGAACAGGGTGACGTCGCTGGAGCCGAATTCGGCGATCTGGTCGGCGCGCTCGCGGCGTCTACCAGACAGCGCCTTGCTCTTGGCCTGCAAAGCGCCAAGCAGACGTTTGCCGATGCCAGCCAGGGTGTCGTGGTTGCCCAGGTGCAGGGTCGGGTGGACGAAATGCGGGTCGAGGTTGAAACCGCCCATGCTGTTGCGCGTGAGCTTGGCCAGCGGGCAATGGCTGTAGCCGTCGAGGCTGTCGCCGTCGACCAGCAGCACCACGTTCAGGCGCAGGCTGGTGATCTCGTTCTCCAGCTCGCCTTCGTTGAGGTCGGGCAGGGTGTCGAACTGCTTGCGAAAGCGACGCGCGGCCTGGTGCACCTGGCCATCTTCCACGTAGTTGAGGCCGAACGGTTCGGGCAGCTTGAGGGCTGCGTAGACCTTCAGGTCATTGGCCTTGAGCAGCTCCTTGAGGTCACGTGCGGCCGGCAGCGGGTCGTGCTGCGGCGCGTCGTACACACTGCCATCGGGAAACACCAGCTTCAGGCGTTTGAGCTGCAGCGAGCCGTTGGCCAGGGCGTCCTCGTCCACTTGCAGGGTCTGCACGCCCCAATGGAACGGGCTGCTACGCAGCGTCGCTTCGGCCAGCTGGTGTTGGTGGAACTCATCCTGATACTGAAAGTGCTGGGGCAGCAGGAACATGCCTTCGGACCACATCACCCGGCTCTGCTTACTCATTTGACGCTTTCCACTAAAGAGTTGAAGGTTGAATCCACGGCGTTGCGGGCCGACTGGCTGGCCATCTCGCCGGCCTTGTCGAGCGCCGCGTCCTGCAGCTTGTCGGCCAGAGACGGGGCGGCTTGCTCGGCTTTTTTCGCCGCTGCCAGTTGCTCGGCAGTAGGCGGTTTGTTCAGGATGTCGACGCCGCGCATGGCGCTGATTTCGGTCTTGTCCACCAGCACCCGCAGGCCATTGGAGGAGAACCAGATGCCGTCCTTGCGCAGCGACTCGGCGTCGAAAGCGACTTTCCAGCGCGCCCCCTGTTCATCGCGGAAGAACGCCGCCACGCCGACGTAGCGCGCGCTTTTGGCCAGTGGCCACTGGTCGATCTGTCCGATACCGGGCAGCAAGGTGATCTCGCGGGCTTCCACCAGGGTGTTGCCCAGGGCTTTTTCCGGGGTGACCCACAAGGTCTCGGCATCGCTGACGGAGAAGCGTTCGAGGTCGGTCAACTGGTACACGCGCATCACCACCGACAGCGGCTTGCCCTCGGCATCGGGGTTGAGCTGGTTGCCACCGTCGGAGGTCAGGATGACCTTCTCGCTGTCGGCCAGCATGTCAGCCGCCCAGCTGTCCTCCATGCGCTTGCCGATGCGGTCGGTGACCCCGCAGCCGGCCAGGGCCAGCAACAGGGCGGCTGCGGTCAGGCGTTTGAAGGCGGTCGGTATGTGAAGCATGGCGGCTTACCTCTATTCAGGCCAGGCGATAGGCGAAATCGCCATCGCTGCCCAGCTCGATGGTCAGGCGTTCGATGGGCGCGTCCTGGGCCATGCGCTCGAGCACGTGCTGGGCGAGCTCGGGCATCAGGGTCTGGGACAGGATGTTGTCGATGTTGCGTGCACCGCTGTCGACCTCGGTGCAACGCGCGGCGATGGCCTTGACCAACGCCTGGTCGTAGCTGAGTTCGGCCTGGTGGTTACGGGCGAAGCGCTTGGCAATGCGGCCGAGCTTGAGGCCGACGATGCGCTCTAGGATCTGGTCCTGTACCGGGTAGAACGGCACGATGCTCAGGCGGCCGAGGAAGGCCGGCTTGAACACCCGGTTGAGCTCCTGGCGCAGACCGTCGACGATCGCCTCGGGGGTGGGCAGCTCGGTGGTGTTCAGGCAGGTCTGCATGATGTGCTCGGTGCCGGTGTTGGAGGTGAGGATGATCACCGTGTTGCGGAAGTTGATCTCGCGGCCTTCGCCGTCGTCGAGCACGCCCTTGTCGAACACCTGGAAGAACAGTTCGAGCACGTCGGGGTGGGCCTTTTCCACCTCGTCGAGCAGCACCACGCTGTAGGGTTTGCGGCGCACCGCCTCGGTCAGCACGCCGCCTTCGCCGTAGCCGACATAGCCGGGTGGCGAGCCCTTGAGGCTCGACACGGTGTGCGCCTCCTGGTACTCGGACATGTTGATGGTGATCAGGTTGCGCTCGCCGCCGTACAGGGTGTCGGCCAGGGCCAGGGCCGTCTCGGTCTTGCCCACGCCGCTCGGGCCGAGCAGCAGGAACACGCCGATCGGCTTGTTCGGGTCTTCCATGCGTGCGCGGGAAATCTTGATGCGCTTGCCGATCTCGTGCAGGGCGTGGTCCTGGCCCAGCACCCGCTCAGCGAGCAGGGCCGGCAGGCGCTGCACGGTGTCGATCTCGTCACGCAGCATTTTGCCCAATGGGATGCCGGTCCAGCCGCTGATGACTTGTGCGATAGCGCCACTGTCGACCAGTGCGTGCACCAGTGGCTGGTCGCCTTGCACCTGGGCCAACTCGGCGCGCAGGGCGTTGAGTTGTGCGGCATCGGCGTCGCTGGCGGCATCCAGCGCCTTGAGCTGTTCGACCAGCGCCAGCTCCTGCTGCCACTGCTCGTTCAACTGTTGTTCTTGCCGTTGTTCGGCCTGCAACGCGGCTTGCAGCTCGCCCAGGCGGCGAGCATGGTCGTGACCCTTGCCGGCTTCATCGCCGAGCACGGCGATTTCCGCCTCGAGGTTGTCGATCTGTCGGCGGATGTCTTCCAGTGCACCGGGCTGCGACGACTGCGCCAGGGCGATACGCGCGCAGGCGGTGTCGAGCACGCTGACCGCCTTGTCGGGCAACTGGCGGCCAGTGATGTAGCGGTTGGACAAGCGCACCGCCTGCACCAACGCTTCGTCCATCACCGCGACCTTGTGGTGTTCACGCATCTTGCCGAGCAGGCCGCGCAGCATGTGGATGGCCTTGTCCTCGTCCGGCTCGTCGACCTTGACCACCTGGAAGCGGCGGGCGAGGGCGGCGTCCTTCTCGAAGTACTTCTTGTATTCGGCCCAGGTCGTGGCGGCGATGGTGCGCAGCTCGCCACGGGCCAGGGCTGGCTTGAGCAGGTTGGCGGCATCGTTCTGCCCGGCCTGGCCACCGGAGCCGATCAGGGTGTGGGCTTCGTCGATGAACAGGATGATCGGGTGCAGGCTGCGCTTGACCTCCTCGATCACCGCCTTGAGGCGGTTCTCGAACTCGCCCTTGACCCCGGCGCCGGCTTGCAGCAGGCCCAGGTCGAGGGTGTGCAGGGCAACGTCCTTGAGCACGGCTGGTACGTCGCCCTGGGCGATGCGCAGGGCGAGGCCTTCGACCACGGCCGTTTTGCCCACGCCGGCTTCACCGGTGAGAATCGGGTTGTTCTGCCGGCGACGGGTGAGGATGTCGACCATTTGCCGTACTTCGAATTCACGGCCCAGCACCGGGTCGATGCGGCCTTCGCGAGCGCTTTGGGTGAGGTTGACGGTGTACTGGTCCAGCGCTGGGGTCTTGCCGCCGACGTTGGCGTTGCCCGCTAGCGGTGCGGCCGGGCTGGCCAGGTCACTGGCCTGTTTCGCCTCGGCGCTGCCTTCGACCAGCGCGGCGAGGTTCAGGCGCAGGTCGTCGGCGTTGATCTTCTCAAGCTCCGGCGCCGAGGCGATCACCACCCGGCGCAATTGGGCGTCGTCGAGCAGCGCCTGTAGCAGGTGGCCGCTGCGCACCTGGCCTACGCCATACTCGATCGAGGCCAGTAACCAGGCCTGCTCGATCATGCGGGTGATGTGCGGCGACAACGCCGGGGTGCGGGTGTTGCCTTTCTTGAAGGTGCCCAGGGCGGTGAGCAGCTGCGCTTGCAGGCGCTCGGCGACCACGTCGTAGTGGCGCAGGATCGGCGCCAGGTCGCTGTCGCTGTTGTCGAGCAGTTGCAGCAGCAGGTGCTCCACCTCGACGTCGTAGTGGTGCTGCGACAGGCACAGGGCCGCTGCGCTTTCAGTGGCCGTGCGGCTGGTTTCGTTGAGCTTGGCGAACAGCGACTTCAGGTTCACAAGGCGACCCCATCGTAAGGAATGTTGAAGACGGCGCAACGCGAAGGCTCCACGTCACGGCCAGGGCGTTTGAGCCAGCCCAGCCAGCCCAGGGCGAGATTGCCGCTGCGGCCCAGCTGGGCGACGGGTACTGCCTCGCGCTTGAGGCGCGGGGCGATGTTGAAATCCAGCTCGGCACCTATATAGAAGCGCACCAGCTCGACCAGCTTGCGATAGCACGGGGTGCCCGGCTGGAAACGCTGGTAGTCGGCCAGGCTCAGTGGGCCCAGTTCGATGCGAATGCTCGACTGGTAGTCCCAGACCCGGTTGCCGGCCACGGCGCTGTGGCCGAGTTGGGCATTGCGGCGTCCGAGCTGGGTACATTGTTCGGGCTGCAGGTGCAGCCAGCGCCCGGAAAACTGGCGGACCTTGATCGGCAGCGAAAAATAGAAGCCCAGCATCACTTCGAGGTTTAGCGCGTTGCGCGGCTTCTGGCTGAGCAGCCCGGCGAAGTAGCTGAATAGGTCCCGACGCAGCACTGAAGGTTTTTCCTCGAACTTCAGCTGCTGCGCGCGCGGGCCCAGGCCGACCAGGTTGAGCAGGTAGCCATCGAACCCCGAGGTGCCGTTGCGCTCGTGCTCGATATGGAATTTGTACTTCTGCCAGGCCTCGTAGAACAGCGTGGTCATGCGGTGCGAGAAGATGTCGAGAAACGCATGGGCGGCATCGTCGCGGTATTGCACGTGGCGTTCGAGCAGCAGCTCGGTGTAGGGGCGCGGAAGCACCCCCGAGGGCCCGACCAGGCCCATGAAGGTGACCTGCACCTCCGACAACGGCAGGCCTGCTGGCGACACCTTGCCCTCGCGCTCGAAGTGCAGGTCGCTGACTTCGCTGGCTGGAAATGCCAGCGACAGCTGGCTGCGAAAACGCAGCGGGTCTTCGTGCGGCCGGGTAGCCAGGTCGATGCGCCCGGTGCGGCTGTAATGCAGGCGGAGCAGGCGCACCAATTGAAAGAATTCGAATCGGTGCGGCTCGGCTCGGGCTTGTTCGATCAGGCCAGGGGCTGATCGCCAGTACGTGCTGGCCATTGGACGACTCTCTTTTCTCGTTGTTGGGTGCGCAGGGTCAGTTGGGTGAAGCTGTTCATCGAGCAGTACTGGCCGAAGAAGTGGTCCAGCACCATGCCGAACAGGAACACGCCGCTGCCGGTGAACTGGCTCTCGTCCAGGGTCAGGGTGATGCCGACGCCGCGCACGAAGTTCGGCCGCGGGTGGCCGATGCGCGCCACCACCGGCTCACTGCTGATGGCCTTGATGCCGTTGATCTGTTTGCGAATCGCCGAGACGTTGCGGTAGTTGTACAGCGACAGCAGTTCGAGCAGCACTTCGCGGCCCTGGCTGACCAGCGACAGGTGGTTCAGCGACAGGTGCGCGATCAGCCGCCAGATCAGGCCCTTGCCCAGCGGCACGCGCACCGTGGCGGTGGGTTTGCGCAGGCAGCGGATGGCCTTGATCACCGAGTTGGCCGGAATGTTGAAAACCCCTTGCTCGCCGCCGAATGGCAGCATCAGCGGCACGTCGCGGTTGCTGCAGGTGAGGGCGATGCTGAGGGTGTCGCTGCTGGCGTCGATCAACTCCAGATCCCGGTCGACCACGCGGATGCTCATGGCAGTGGCATCACCCTGGTTACGCCGGCGGGCGATCCAGAAGCTGGTGTGCGGGTCTTGTTCGCCACGCGGCTCGAAGAACGGTTGGCAGGTGGAGACCTGGTCGATGCCGCCCAGCTTGCGCACCCGCCGCACGCGGTCGATCGACACCACTTCGGCGGCGTTGTGCAGCCGGGTATCGGGGATGACCGGGTATTCGTGCTGGGTGTGGGTCAGCTTGATCGGCTCGGCCTGCTGGCGGAACAGGTTGATGATCGGCGTGCAGTTGAGCTTGAAGTTGTTGCGCCCGATGTTCTGGGTCAGCCGCGCCAGGCGCTCGCTGAGGTCGTAGTCGCTGAAGTAGAAGTTGATCTCGACTTGGTCGATGGCCTTGCCCTGAAGAATGCGGGCGAAACCGCCGAGGTCGAAGAACATGAATTTGTCGGGGAAGGTGAAGTATTCGTGCAGCAGGCGATAGCCGAGGAACGAGCGCTCGGAATAGTCCACCAAGCCCTCGTTGCGGGCATAGCCCACGGCCTTCAGGGCATCGGCCGGCAGGCTCACTTCACGGGTGCGGCCTTGGTCCTGGAAACTCAATGTCGCCTTGGCCAGGTTGTTGAACAGCAGCTCGTACAGCTGCAGCATCAAGGTCGCCTCGCCGTCGAGGAAGAAGCGCAAGCGTTCGATGTCGAGCTGGCCGAACAACGCATCCCCGGTGGTTTCCAGGCGGATGCGCAGGCGCGCCACCAGGTCGGCGCTGTGGCCGTTGAACGCCGAGCGCTCCATTTCGGCAAATGATGCTTGTTGCACGGCAACCGGCCACAGCTCCACCGGGTAGCAGGTGCGGAACTTGCACACCACGCCGTCGACGGCGTTGGCATGCAGTTCGGTGTGACGGGCCACGCGATAGGCTTCGGTGACCTTCTCCTGCTTGCCCAGGCTCAGCTCGGCGATCGACATCGACGGCGTCGGGCGCAGGTAGTGTGGGTACAGCACCTCGAGGAAGGATTCGACGATTTCCGGAAACTCGTCATCGAGCTTCTTGTGCACCCGCGCCGACAGGAACGAGAACGCCTCGATCAGGCGCTCGGTGTGCGGGTCTTCGCAGTTGTCGCCCTCGATCAGCAATCGCGAGGCGATCTTCGGGTACTGCGCGGCAAACTCCTGGCCGAGAAAGCGCAGGTGCGACAGTTCCTTTTCGTAGTAGGGCAGCAGTTCGTCGAGCATCAGTTGAGGTTCTGCACTTTGTATTCCTGGGTGTTGACCTGCAGCACGGCGTCGAACGACACCTGGCGGCTGATGTCCTGCAGACGCAGCACGGCGTCCACCCGGAAGGTCAACATGCGGTGGCCGTTCTGCTGGGCCAGCAGCTGCACACGGACCCGGCGAAAACGCCGGTCACCGGTACTGATCGCCCGCTCCAGCTGTTGCTGGATCAGCCGGCGATCCTGGGGGTCGAGCACACTGCGGCTGATGAAGTCGGGCATGCCGTATTCGAGGATCGAACCACCGAGTTGGCTGAAGTCGGCGAGCGCCTCGGCGACCAGGGACTGGCGGGTGTTCACCAGTACCTCGAGGTCGCGGACGATGCTCGCCTTGTAGTCGGCCAGGGAACAGGTGCGCTGCACGGCCGGCTCGGCCGACTGGTACGGACGGTCGTCCAGCAGTCGGTCGAGCAGCGAGGGCAGCAGGCGGGCCTGGTTACTCATGTGTCATCCTTGTACACAACGTTGGAGTCAGCCGCGGGCGCCTTGTGGCAGTTCGGCGACCAGACGCAGCGAGGCGGTCAGTTCGTCGAGCTGGTAATGCGGGCGCAGGTAGGTCACAGCCTTGTACACGCCTGGCTTGCCAGGCACCTCGAACACCTCGGCGCGGGCTTCGCGCAGCGGGAACTTGGCCTTGGCCTCCTGGCTGGCGGTGTCGTCGAGCAGCACATAGCTGGCCAGCCACTGGTTGAGGAAACGCTCCACATCCATGCGCGAGGCGAAGCTGCCGATCTTGTCGCGCATGATCGCCTTCATATAGTGGGCGATGCGCGAGGTGGCGAAGATGTACTGCAGCTGCGCCGACAGGCGTGCGTTGGCGTTGGCGATGTCGGTGTTGTACTGCTTCTGCTTCTGCGCCGACTGGGTGCCGAAGAACGCGGCGTAGTCGGTGCCCTTGCAATGCACCAGGGGGATGAACCCCAGGTCCGACAGCTCTTTCTCACGGCGGTCGGTAATGGCGATTTCGGTCGGGCACTTGAGGGCGATTTCGCCGTCGTCGGTCTTGAAGGTGTGGGTTGGCAGGCCTTCGACCAGGCCGCCACCTTCGACGCCACGGATCGCCACGCACCAGCCGTAGCGGGCGAAGGCGTCGGTGACGCGGGTGCCAAGGGCGTAGGCGGCGTTCATCCACAGGTACTTGTTGTGGTCGCGGCCGTCGACGCTTTCGACGAAGTTGAATTCTTCCACCGGGGCGGTATCGGGGCCGTATGGCAGGCGACCCAGTACGTGTGGCAGGGTCAGGCCGACATAGCGCGAGTCTTCCGAAGCGCGGAACGACTTCCACTTGGCGTACTCGACGGTGTCGAAAATCTTCGCCAAATCGCGCGGGCCGGACATGTCGGTGAACGAGTCCCAGCCGAACAGCTCGGGCGAGGCGGCCGAAATGAACGGCGCGTGGGCTGCGGCGGCCACGTGCGAGATTTCTTCGAGCAGGTACATGTCTTCGGGGTGGCGATTGAACTCGTAGTCACCGATCAGCATGCCGAACGGCGCGCCACCGAACGTGCCGTACTCCTCTTCGTAGACCTTCTTGAACAGCGCGCTCTGGTCGAACTCGCTGGCGGCCTTGAGGTCGCGCACCAGGTCCTTCTTCGAGGCGTTGAGCAAGTGGATTTTCAGCGTGGTGCTAGTTTCGGTCTGGTCGACCTGGTACTTCAAGCCGCGCCAGGAGGCTTCCAGCTGCTGGAACTCACGGGCGTGCATGATCTCGTTCATCTGCTCGGAGAGCATCGAATCGATTTCGGCGATGCGCGCGTCGAGCACGGCGATCAGGTCCTTGCTCGGGGTCATCTCGCCTTCGAGCACCTGGTTCACCAGCTCGCCGATCAGGTCGCGGGTCCGGTTGCGCTCGGTGTCGGAACGGGCCACGCGGCTTTGCGAAATGATGCTGTCGAGCAGCGAGGCCTGGGGGGCGAAGTTTTCCACTTCGACCAGGTCGGCTTGCTGTTGTGGCAGTGCTTGCTTGTCGGTCATCGTCTGGCTCCTGCTTACGCTTTGCCGTCGGTGGCGGGGACGGCGGCCTCGCGACCGAATTCCTTGCCCAGGGTTTTCAATTTCTCGGTGTTCTGCAGCACGTCCATCAGCAGCTCTTCGAGCTTGTCGTTGCCGCCCATCTTGTTGCGCAGGTCGGCCAGCTTGTTGCGCACTTCCAGCAGCTTGCGCAGCGGCTCGACCTGCTTGACCACGTTCTGCGGCTCGAAGTCTTCGAGGCTGTTGAAGTTCAGCTCGACGCCCAGCTGAGTGCCGTTCTTGGCCAGGGTGTTATCGACGCGGTAGGTCAGGCGCGGCTTGATGCCCTTGAGCACGCCGTTGAAGTTGTCGCGGTCGATGAACACGAACTTGCGGTCCTTGAGCTTGGGCAGCGGCTCCAGCGGGTTGCCGGAGAAGTCGCCCAGCACGCCGACGACGAAGGGCAGCTCCTTCTTCTCGATGGCATCGCCGATGTCCACGTCGTAGGTGATATGGACCCGAGGCGCGCGGATGCGGTCGAGTTTGTGCTGGGTGCTTTCCTTCTTCGCCATCGTGTTCTCCAGTGCGTGCAATTCGCTGCGAATCATTGCGCGGCCCGATGCCGGGCCCTGCGCGTTACAGACCTTCGATCAACGCCAACAGGCGCTGACGGATTTCGTCGTTCATTTCCAGGATGCTGTCGCGGCCCACCAGCTCTTCGAAACTGGTGTTGCCGGCAATTTGCGTGCTGCTCCGAATGACCGAGTCGTCGGGCAGTGCCGAGCGCACCGGCGAGCTGATGACGCAAAACGGCAGGTCGCCCAGGCCCTTGAGGCGCTCGAAGCTCAGGCCAAAGCGCAGACCTTCGAACAGCCGGCCCAGGCCAGGCGCTTTGCTCAGGCAGTAGAACAGCACCAGGTAATGCACCACGAAGCGGTACAGCTCGGCGCTGCTGCGGTTGGGGTCGTTGATGACGCTGCGAAAGCGCGCCAGCTCGAAACCTTGGAAGCCCACCACCCAGCGCACTGGGCTGGTGACGCGAATCACCTGGCCGCTCGGGGCGAGGGTTTTGTCGTACTCCAGGGGGAACAGTTCGGGGGTGGTGCTGATGAGGTTGAGCGGCACTTCCAGCTCGCTGACCAGCTGGAACGGCGCGGCCGAGCCGATGCGCTCGTAGAGTTCGATAAGCGACTGGAAGTGGCCTTGGGTTTCGCGGCCACTGCTGCGCTGGGCGCCTTGCAGGTATTCACCGAACAGGGTCTGCGGACGGATCAATGGGGCCACGGTGGCGAGGTAATCGGCCGCCTGCGCCTTCAGCGCATCGGCGATCGCCCGCGTTTGCGCACGCAGCTTGATCAGTGCTTCGACATCGAATGTCTGTGTCATCGATACATCGTCCATGAGCCTTTTGAATCGTCCTGTTCCACTACGGCGTCTTGAGTGCTGGCACATGAATATCGAGTTGCCAGCAATGCCGAGTAGGGCACCTTGCCATGGAAGAAGTTCCGGCGAGGGGCGCGATTTTTTCCCGTGTTTGTGCAGCGATGCAATGATGGCGCGATGCTATTGTTTGTGGCTTTGGTGCGCGAAAAATGGGCGCAAGAGCCCTAAAGCGTGGGGATCAGAGTTTTAGGAGGGGCGAAAAAATGGGGGCAAAAAGTTTTTTTCAAAAAGTGAACCGGGTCGCATTTTCGGGTGGGAGCTGGGTGTTGTCGTTATCGACTTTGATGATGGCAATGCGACGGAATGCGTCGCACGGATGGTGGGGCAGGGCGATTAGATGCACGCGTTTGGATGGGTGAAAATTGCTGGACAGAGGTTTGTGGTCACGCAAAAACCAGACACGCGTGCATGAAAGAGGCAGTGCAACTGAGACTGTCTTGGCCACCAACGAATCAAGACCCACTGGGTAGTTGAATTTTTAGCCCCCTTGCGCAACCTCTTATTGAGAGCTGAAGAGGGAGAAATCCATACCCCCATGGAGGCCAGAGACATACCTGGTTATCGTCACTTGCCGGAAACCCATTTGCAGGACGACCGCATCCTCAGCGAGCTACTTGCCAACTTTTACATGGCATTGATCGATGGAGAAAAATGGAGTTCCTTTGAAAAATTTCAAGCCAAAAATAAAAAGCCTGATTAAAAATTCAGTCGCAAACTTTTGTAAAACAGCCGAAAGCGCCCTTGAACGCTTTACCGACAACAAGCCCTCACCCGCCTCCGACAAATGGAACGCCATGACACCTACATCACCCCTCGGCTACGTGCAAAAAGCGATCGATCTCACAGCTCAGCGCTACGAAACCTGCCCAACCCACCCGTTCTACGGAATGCTGCTCAATCAGCTCGACTATGTGAAAGCCGTGTTTGAAGGGCGGGAAAAGGACAAATCGAAACTCCACCGCCTCAGCATAGGTGCTATTGCGTCGAAGGAATTCGAGGAGAATGATCCAGCGCTGGCCAGGGCCCTCAAAGATGCGTATTACGTGACCATTCAGTCGGCAAGGTGTTGAGCATAATCTTGGCATCGGAGTTTTCATTTTCAAGCGCCTCAAGGTTTTCACGGAGCGCTTTAGCAGTGACCTTCAGGTTGTGCGTGTTCATTTTTATGCCCCAGCGATCAGTAGTGCTGATTATCTTTTCTTGTAGCATCTGAAACGCTTTCGAGCTTCTCCCGTCGATGAGCTTTATGTAGAACGCAACGTACCGCTCTTCAAAGTCACGGTAAGCTGCTGTATAGGCCCTACAAGCGTAACTTTTCTCTAGAAGGCGGTACCGCGATTCGTCCCTGGTTTGATGATCAACAGTTCATCCAGTTCTCTGTTGCGGCATTTGATGACAAACGCAAGTGCTGCGTCGGAATCATCCAGAAATAGTTGGAATATCTCAGTGTCAATCGCATAGTACTCTTCGTAATCAACCATGCCATTGCTCACAGGGAAGGACACGTAATACTGTCTGGTGTCTTCTTCGATGCCGATGGAGAACATGTGCTGTCGACTGAAAAACAGGTCTTTGAATTTCATTATGCGCCTCAGAGCAGGGGGGTAGAATAGCTCTATAGAAACTGCGCCGGCATCGATGCCATCATCAGGTACAGCCGTAATGTAGATTTTCCCGCCATCTCACTCACTGTTCGGCTTTTCGTTCATGCTCTCCTTTAGTCGGCGCAGGGTAGGAGACTCGCCCCCGGTCAGCTCGATGCGAAACTCGGCGAAGGCGTGCTCGAGATCGGCATACTGCTGCAGCCCTGCTTCGGTGAACAGGTAGCGCCCAGGGATATCGCGCCACTCCACCGGTGTGCGGATCCGCTGCTGTTCTGCCGCATACAACAAAGGATTCAGCGCTGTACTCAACTTCATGGCGGCGGGGTCGCATGACTTTAGTCGGTCAATGATGACGCGAAGTGCTATCGATTTCTGCCGGAGTGCGTAAATGTCCATCGTGGCACAACCTGCTGGGTGAATGGTCTGTAGCTTTCGTTAGTGGCTCGAACTCGATGCTCGATGTGGGCTGGTCGAACGTCGGCAATCAATCGGGCAGTTGAATCTTGAGACCACGAGCCGACTGGATGGCTACGTAATAGGCGTCTTTCAGTGCTCTGGCCAACTCGGGGTCATTTTCTTCGAATTCTTTCGAGGCAATGGCACCGATACTGAGTTGGTGGAGTTTCGATTTATCTTGCTCGCGCCCTTCGAACACGGCTTTTACATAGTCGAGTTGGTTGAGTAGCATCCCATAGATGGGATTAACGGGGCAGGCCTTGTTCCGCTGCGCGGTGATATCGATAGCCTTCTGTACATAGCCGAGGGGGGTTGTGGGTTTCATAATGTACCTGGTGTTATCAGTTTGAAGAGCTCGCGTTGGCCAGAGGTCATCTGCCGAGCACCGCCAATGGCGTTATAGGGTTGGGAAGGAACGGACCAGGTATCCAGTACCGGTGCCGAGGTGCTCCTCAGCAGCGTGACCTTCTCAGTGCTCTGGTAGACGTTCACGATCTTGGGCACGATGGTTTCGGTTTTGTAGATTTGTCCAAGCGGGTTGATCCCCAGTTGCCCTGGCACCACGTCTGGGGTAGGAGAGTACCACATGCCTTGCCGGCCGCCGGGCACCTGGAATTGCCAAAGTGTCTTGCCCCGGTTGATTGTTTCCGTGAAGACAGGTTGAGTGAAGTCCAAGCCGTTCATGTAACCTTCGTAATCGGCAGGCTTGTAGCCCTGCGACTTGAAGAAGTTGACAGCTGTTTCCTGGTTGCCTCGTATATTGATGTCCTGTGCCAAATTACCCGTTCGACCGAACTTCTTGTTCAGATACTCTCTACGGGAAATTTCCGTCAAGCCTGGCTTATCCGGTGCTTGGGCAATGGGCGGTCGATCGGACAGTGGTCGTAATGGCTCCGGTTGCGCTTGCGCACGAGAGATCGGTGTGACTTCTCTAAGCTGCAAATCTGGCTGCGCCAACAACTTCTGCTCGTTCTTCGCCAACCAGGCCGCCAGTTGCTTGTTGGAAATTTCAGCCTGCAAGCGAGCACTACGCGTGGCAATGTTTTCCATACTGCTCATCACCCCAGCCTTCATCTGCCCCCGCGTCAGGTAGGTGACAATGGCCGTCAGCAAAAGCAACACCAACTGCTCTTGTCCGCGGGCCAACTGACGCGCTGCGCGCTCGACTCGATCTTGAGCTTGCGCCGCAGAGCCGCCGCTTGGGTCCAGCCCGGCAGGCTTTAGGCCATCTTCGGCGAACCAGGCTGTGGCCATGCCTTGCTGCAAGGTCGCCAGGCAAGCCGGCAGGCCTTGGTAGAAGTATTCGGCAATGCAAGCAAGGCCCAGGCCCATGAGGATCAGATTGCCCACCTGCAGGCCGATACCGGCACCCGCCACCGCTCCGGGGGCCGCGCCGACGCCGAAGGCGAACGCGCCGGCCACACCGCCTGCCAGCGAACCGACCGCCACGCTGCCACCGAGGATCATCGACACTTCCTTGACCAGTTGCAGCAGCACCGGAAGGATCTGTTCGATGCCGATCGACGACCACTTACGCTTGAGGTTGTCCTGGATGATCGGATACGACAGTGCCATGGCATGGCGGACGTTGTCGATGCGCTGGCCGCCGAGGTAGCCGTAGGCCTGGGTGGCACCATTGCTTACCCGTCGGCTGAAACCGTTCCAGGCTTCGTGGGCGCTATTCAGGCCACTGTCGACGCTCTGGTTGAGGTCGCTGAATTTCTGCTCGAGGTTGCGCTCGATGTCTCCCCAGCTGGGGATGTTGGGTAAAAGATCCATTTTCGCTTCACTGTCCATGTCGGTAAGCGGCACTTCGATGCGAGCGCAGCATGGCGCGTCAGACCTTGGCGCGCGCGAGAAAATCCTTACGGGGTGTTTATTGTTCCCATGGAGACTCGGCACAGCAATGATGGCAATTAGGCATTGCCAGAGTATCCATACCGATTCCGGCAATAGGAAGTGCCAGTACTAGACGCGTTCCTGATGGCCAAAGGCCGCAATCTGGAAAGCTCAGAAAAGTGAGCCAGTGCACGTTATGAAACAATTTCTTCTTTTATGCGCTCGAGGGAGTAGGTGGCCATTTGACGTGATCGGTGCACTTGAGCGAGCACTTGTCTTGCACAGCTGAAAATGCCTCTAGGATGGGTGTTAGGAATAAGCAAGGAGCTGCCTGGCCGGTGCGATAAAGTGATCGAATGATGGCAATTTAACACTGCTTATTTTCACCGTATACCGCGCCTATCCTGGGCTACAGCCGGTTGACAGGGAAACTTTTGCCGGTGTCTCCTTTGGGCCGTTCTGCCTGCCTGGGAATCTTGAATGTGAACCAGGTCGCATTAAATTCCGTGCGTGATGGCACTTTTCGTCATGCCGACAGTCGCAAGGTTGCGCAAGGCACGCGTGCGACGCGCGCCCGCCGAACATACCCGCAAGAGCAGGGTGGTAGCTGAGCACCGCGCAAGCGTGCTGGCCGTGTTTTCAAGGAGATTTTGCATGATCATGGACCTGGCCTCCGCGCTGTTTTCGCCGCAGAACCGCCGTCTGTTCAAGTTCCACAACCTGGCCAACCCCGAGCAGGAACTGCTGCTGGAAACCTTCAAGGGTGACGAGGGGCTGTCGCGCGCTTTCAACTACGAACTGCTGCTGGTATGCGAAGACTCCGGCGTGGCGCTGAAGTCGATGATGGGCCAGTTGGTCAGTATTGAAATCGAGCTGGCCGAGGGCGGTCCGCGCCATATCACCGGTTACCTCACGCGCTTTGCCAGTATCGGCAGCGACGGTGGCATGGCTCGTTACACCGCCACCCTCAACCCCTGGTTCTCGATGCTCAAGAACCGCTTCGACACGCGCATTTTCCAGGGCAATACGGTCGAGGAAGTGGTCACCGAAGTGTTCGCTCTGTGCCCGGCGTTTTCCCGTCACGAGTTTCGCCTGACTCGCCCGCAGAAGCGCTACACCTACATCACCCAATACCGCGAAACCGATTTCAACTTCGTCCAGCGCCTGCTGGAGGAAGAGGGGATGTTCTACTATTTCGAGCACACCGCCGAAAGCCACACCATGATCATCTGCGACGACTCCAGCATGCTCGTCGACCTCCCCGAACAACCGCAGATTCGCTTCCACAGCGCCTCGGTGACCGAGTCGGCAGACTCCATCACGCAATGGAGCGGCAACCGCCAGCTTCAGTCCGGCAAGATGGCTACGCAAACCTTCGACTATCGCCAGCCGAGTAACCGCTTGCCGGTGGCGATGAACAGCAAGAACAAGCAGGGCGAGGTGGAAAACTTCGAAGTTTACGACTTCCCCGGCCAGTACACCCACGGCACCTACGACGAAGGCGAAACCCTGCTGCGCCTGCGTATCGAAGCGCTGGAGCTGCGTGGCAAAAAGTTTGAAGGGGCGAGTAATTGCCGCGCCATGAAGCCTGGCTACACCTTCGAGTTGTTGCAGCACTACACCCACGACCAGGGCGCGGTGGAAGACCGCCAATTCCTGTTGATGAGCGTGGAAAGCGAAGGCCACAACAATTACCTCAGCGGCCAGCAGGCCAGCTATTTCAACACCTTCACCTGCGTGCGCAAGAAGATCCCGTTCCGCCCGCAGTTGAGCACTCCAAAGCCGACCATCTCTGGCCCGCAGACGGCGATCATCGTCGGTCCACCGGGCGAGGAGATCTTCACCGACGAGCTGGGCCGAGTGAAGATCCAGTTCCACTGGGACCGCAAGGGCCAGCACAACGACCACAGCTCCTGCTGGGTCCGCGTCGCCCAAGCCGGCGCCAGCGGCGGCTTCGGCAGCATCCAGATCCCGCGTGTGGGCGACGAAGTGGTGGTGGTGTTCCTCGATGGCAACCCCGACCGCCCGCTGATCATGGGCAGCCTGTACAACAGCAGCAACACCCCGCCATGGTCGTTGCCGGCGAACAAGACCCAGAGTGGTTTCCTGACCCGGTCGATGAAAGGCGACGGCGGTACCGCCAACTTCTTCCGCTTCGAAGACAAGGCCGGCGCCGAGCAGGTGATCATGCACGCCGAGCGCAACATGGACACCGAGATCGAGCTGGATGAAACCCATGATGTGGGGAACAACCGGACGATTACGGTGGGGGGCGCGCATACCGAGACCATCAAGAAAGATACGGTGGTGAATGTGCAGGAGGGCGGGTACACCCTGCAGGTGGACAACAAGTTCATTCAGGTCAGCGCCAAGGAAAGCATCCTGCTACAGGTAGGCAGCAGCAAGATCATCATGACCCCCGACGGCATCACCCTCGAAGCCGACAACATCGACATCCTCGGCAAGAACACCTTCGTCAAAGGTGACCGTGTCGACATCAATGAATAGGGCATAGGCGATGCTCACCAACATGTACGACAGGCTCTCTCAAAAGCGTGAGGCCGCCGAAGCGCTCGCACGGAAACAGGCCGAGCAGGAACGAGAGGCCGCCGAAGCCTTGAGCGAGATGCCCGTGCCGGTTCCGGTGCTGCGCCTGGATGCCGAGCAGAACGCCTTTTGCATTGCAGGGCTGAATATGCAGGTGCCGTTGGGCTTCAGCTTTCGCGATATCGAAACTACCTTGGCGTTCGCCACTTGCGAGGTAACGTTCAGTGCGCGGCGCAGAATCGCGCCAGAGGGTCTGGACCTGCCCAAAGCGGTTGAGCTGTATGTGAAGAACCTACGTGATCGTCATGCACAAATGACCCTGATACGCCAAAGCGAGTGCTTGCTGGCAGGGCACCCGGCGTTGGCGCTCGATTACCTGTTTCCTGCGGGTCAGGAGCAACGGCACGCCCGTACTGTCTGCACCATCATCGCCCACGATGATGGCCAACCACGGCAGTGGCTCGAAGTGTCCACGCAGATAGACCCGAACCAGGCGCGCCTGGCCGATTGGTTGATCGCGTTCGACGCCATGCTTGCTGGCATGACGGCCTAGTAAGCACACCTTTTTCTCGTTTCAATGGAATTTGAAAGCAATGGACTATCAGCTTCAGGAAGGATCTATCACGCTGCCGGAAGGCTTCCAGGACCGCACGGTGAACATGTTCATCCTGGGCAGCAACGTTCCCGCGCCACTCAATATCACGTTATCGCGGGACAACCTTTTAGCTGCCGAAGACCTCACGGCCTACATCGACCGCCAGGTGAAGTTGATCGCGACCAAGCTTCGTGGCTACACCGTGTTGAATAAAAAGCCTGCACAGCTTTCCTCCACCCAGCCGCTGGCAGGGATACAGGTCGAAGGCTATTACATGAACGAAGGTCGGCCTGTGTATCAACGCCAGGCAGCGTTCGAAATCGCCCCGGGCCGTATTCTGGTGTTTTCCACCACTAGCCAGAAAGACTTCAGTGGCCCGCAAAACGAGGGCTGGCTACAGTTGTTGAGCAGTTTCCAGCCGCGGCAGGATGCCGCTGCATCGCCCGACGACGCCACTCAGGACTGAGCCCATGTTCGAAGCAGCGCGTTGGGGTGATGAGATTGAACACACCGGCGCCCTGGCCGGGTTTCTCGCCGGGGCGGTAATTGGGCTTGCGATTGCGACTGCTGCGGCCTTCACCATTTGCACAGCAGGTCTTGGCGGTTTTTTGTTGGGCGCCGCCATTGGTATAGGTGCCGGCCTGTTGCCAATGCTGGGCGAGAAGTTCGGCTCAATGTTCAGCTCACCGGCGGGGCAGATCGAGCTGGCCGGTTGCTCGACCAATGTGTTCATCAACAACCGCAATGCCGCCCACGCCGAGCTCAGCACCGCAAAATGCGAAAAGCATCCACCGCCGGTATTGATCGCGGAAGGCTCTGCGAATGTATTCATCAATGGGGTAGCGGCCTCGCGTAAAGGCGACAAGCTAACCTGCGGCGCGAAGATTTCGGGCGGTTCCAGCGATGTGTTCATTGGCGGGGGTACGCAGCGTTACCTGCCGGTGAACGATGAGGTGCCGGAGTGGCTGCGCGTCACCGTCGACGTGTTGATGATCGTCGCATCCATGGGGCGGTCGGTACTGGCCGTTGGCCGTTTGGGTCTACAGGCTGGCCTCAAGGCTGCCGGCCCCTGCGCGTTGCAGACCGGCGCCACCATCGCCGGTAGCTACCTTGCGGGGCGTTTTATTATCGGCCCTGCCATTGAACGTGCGATTGGCGGCTTTACCGGTAACCCGGTGGACATGACCAACGGCCGCAAGCTACTGGCCAACGAGCCCGATTTTGTCCTGCCAGGGATGATGCCCATCGAATGGTCCAGGTTTTATGCCAGCGACCTGACTGTCGACAGCGTACTGGGGCAAGGTTGGGTACTGCCTTGGGAGCAGAGCTTGCGCCGTAGCGGCGGGTTCGTCTATCACACCGATAACCAAGGGCGCCGCGTTCCCTTCATTGACCTGGAACCGGGCGAAAGCATCTTCAACCCCAACGAAAAAATTCATTTGGTGCGCACCGAAGGCGGCCACTATCTGTTGCAGACGCTGGACAACCTGTTCTTCTATTTCGGTGAAGTACCGGACAACAACAGCGCCGTACCGCTACAGCGTCTTGAAAACGCCCACGGCCACTTCCTCCATTTCACCCGCACCCCGCAAGGTACGCTGACCGATATCAGCGCCACCGGCGGCATTCGCGTACACCTGCACTACGACCACCCGCTGGGCCGTTTGACCGATGTCAAACGCATCGTCGACCAGCAAGCCGTTGAAACCCTGGTGCGCTACCGCTACGACGACAACGGCCAATTGAGCGAGGTCATCAACCGCAACGGTGACTCTGTCCGTCGTTTCCAGTACGCCGACGGCCTGATGGTTCGCCACAGCAATGCCCTTGGCCTGATCTGCGAATACCGCTGGCAAACCCAGCACGACAAGCCCCGGGTAGTGGAGCACTGGACCAGCGATGGCGAGCACTACCAGTTCCGCTACGACGTCGCCCAACGCACCAGCTGGGCCATCGATGTGCTGGGGCGTGAGCTGGAGGTTCACTACAACGAAGACCACCGCGTCATCGCCAGCCGAGACTTCGGCGGCGAGCGCTACGCCATGGACTTCGATGCATTCGGCAACATCATCGGTTTCACCTTGCCAGACGGCAATCGCCTGGCGCTCAAGTACGACGACTTCGGCAGGCTGGTCGAGGAAACCGACCCCCTGGGCCGCAAGATCCGCTACAAACACCACCTTGCCACGCCACTGGTGACCGAAACCCGTTTCCCGGACGGCAGCGTGTGGACATCACGTTACGACGGCAAGGGCAACCTGATCGCCGAGGTTGACCCGCTGGGCCACAAGACCGAGTACCTCAACGGCGAGGACGGTCTGCCGCACACGATCATCGATGCGAACTTCAAGTCCAAGTACCTGTGGTGGAACGCCTACGCCCAGGTCGAGCGCTTCGAAGACTGTTCGGGCAAGAGCACGTACTACCGTTATGACGAGCGCCAGCACCTGGTGGCCGTGACCGATGCGCTGAACCAGACCACAACGCTGGAGCGCAAGCCGGATGGCGAGGTGATGAGCATCCAGCACTCGGACGGCACGGCGGAAAGTTTCACCTACAACACCCTCGGCCAAGTGCTCAGCCATACCGACGGCAAAGGCCAGACCATCCGCTTACAGCGCACCTCGCGTGGCCTGCCCAGCAGCCGCCAGGATGCCAAAGGGCAGTGGGTTCGTTACGAGTACGACAAGGCGTTGCGCCTGACTGCATTGGTCAACGAGAACAGCGCAGCCTACCGCTTTGCCTACGACGCCTCGGACCGGCTGATCGAAGAAGTGCGGGTGGACAACCTCACGCGCCGGTTCACCTACAACACGGGCGGGTATCTCACTCGGCTGGATGAGATTGGCTATGGCGAGAACGCTGAGCGACCGGAGCGCGATACCGTATTTGAGCGGGATGCGATTGGCCGGTTACTGGCCAAGGTCAACCGCGATGCACGGCAAACCTTCGAGTACGACGATGCAGATCGGGTGCTGAACATTCAGCGCTATCCAACAGGTGCGGGCAAGCAGCTCGGGGTCACCGAGGAGAAGTTGGAATATGCCTACGACGCACTCGGTCGGCTGACCCAGGAAATTACACCGCAAGGTGTGCTGGGCTACGAATACGACCCGCTGAGCAACCTCACCACGCTCACCCTGCCAGACGGGCGCAAGGTCAATCACCTGTACTACGGCAGCGGGCACTTGCACCAGATCAACCTGGATGGCCAGGTCATCAGCGACATGGAACGCGATGACCTGCACCGCGAGGTGTATCGCACGCAGGGCAAGCTCACCAGTTGCTTTGGTTACGACGCCATGGGTCGCAAGGCCTGGCAGTTTGCGTCAACGTTGCCCGCCGACAAGCTGTCGCAGGTGCACAACACCGGCATCAATACCTCGTTGTTGGTGGAGCACGCCTACAACCCGATTCACCGACGTTACCAGTACGACCCGGCAGGTGAATTGGTACGCACCCTCGACAAGCTACGCGGCGAGATCAAATACGAGTACGAAGCCAACGGCCAACTGCACAGCCGCGATACGGGTTCGCTCGTAGGCAGCGAAGAGTTCCGCTACGACCCCGCCGCCAACCGGCTGGACTTCAATGCGCGGCAGTTGGAGAAAGTTAAGGACAATCGTATCAAGCGCTGGCGGGACCAGGAGTATCGCTACGACCCGTGGGGCAATCTGATCGAGAAGCGCTCAGGGCATAGCAAGCTGCAGCACTTTGCTTATGACTGCGAAAACCGGCTGGTGCGCGCTGAGACGCTGGTCAACGGCAAGCTAGAGAGCACGGGCGCGTACCGCTATGACAGCTTAGGGAGGCGGGTAGCCAAGACCGCAGAAATCGAAGGCGTGACGGAACAGAAGCATTTCCTCTGGCAAGGGCTGCGGATGCTGCGTGAAGAGTCGCCGGGGCAGAGCATTCTGTATCTCTACGAGCCGGGTAGCTATGCGCCGTTGGCGCGCGTGGACCAGGCGGAGGGGGAAGAGCAGAAGGTCTATTACTTCCATACCGATCAGATCGGTACGCCGTTGGAGCTAAGCAATAGCGTAGGCGAAATCGTCTGGCAGGCGACGTATCGCTCGTGGGGTTCGATTGAGCAGCTGACGATCAATGAGATCGAGCAAAATTTACGTTTCCAGGGACAGTATTTTGACGAAGAAACTCATCTGCACTACAACACTTTTCGCCTTTATGACCCGGCAGTGGCTCGGTTTATAACTCAAGACCCAATAGGATTAGCAGGAGGTGATAACCTTTACAGTTATGCTCCTAATCCGAGCGGCTGGCTTGATCCTTTAGGATGGTGTGTATCAACAAACGTAACCCGTGGAGTTGCGGGTCAGCCCCTGAAGGCCACCGCTAGGATCACTAAAAGTGATCTGAAAACAGGTACTGCAACCAACCAGTCATCACGGGCGTGGGCACGTATGCTGGGGAATTCAGACGATGATGCAGGCCACATAATTGGGAAGCTTTTGGGTGGCTCTGGAGGTAAGAACGGTGTGTTCCCTCAGCTTTCAAAGGTCAATCGTGGGTTGTTTAAAGATTTTGAAAAACAAATTGCTAAAGATGTATTTGATAATGGCCCGGTAGATGTTGAGCTGATCTTCAAATATGGAGCCGGTGGTACAAGGCCTACTAAAGTCCTCTATAGTGTGTTCAGGAATGGTGATCTAATCGATGGAAAAATATTCAATAACTAATCTTGGTGATAAGTATCGAGATACGTTGCTGGGATTTATGGCTGCTATGTATGAGTGGGAGTCATCAGGTTACGAAAAAAGTCTAGAAGCTTTTTCAGAGGATGCTTCAGAAATAGACCTTGAGAAAAGTATGAGGGCTGATCTTTTGGTTATTTTTAAAAAGTATGTCGTAGACGAAGGTCGAAACTATGATCGAGTTGAAAATATTGTTTGCGGTAGATGGCCGGAGTATGATTTGGCACATGATGAAATCGATGTATGTATAGGTGGGGGAAGTACGGCGTCAGTCATTATTAGAAAAAAAACAGGGTTGCGCGCTTCTTTTAAATTGACCTTGGTCATGGAAGGTGGTGTATGTAAGGTTGGCAGGCGAGATTTGCAAAGTGATAAGAAATGGCAAAGAACTTATGTTTAGTGATCGCAGTAGAGGGTGTGCTCTTTAGGGTGTGACAGTGGTGATATTTACTGAGTGTTATGGATCTGCCTCTGCTGAAATTATCGAGGCTCTATGTGAGAGACTTGGTATTTTTATCGAGTCATGGATCGTCGAGTTTTGGAAAAAAAGTGATGGGGCACTTCTGAATGGCCAGGTATTAATTTATTCTGTAAGCAGCATTGAGGAGCGTAATAACACATTTGAAGTCGAAAAAAATTTCAAAGACATGATTGCAGTTGGGGATGACTCGGGTGGCCGTTTGGTGCTGATTAGTAAAAACGGGAAGAGTGGTTTTTTGCTTGTGGATTCAGGGAGCGCATCGCTAGATGAGTCCGAGCAATTCGTATCTTTAGAGAAACTGTTAGACTTCATAGAAGATGATGAGGGCGAAGATACGGGTGGAATAGGTGACATCATTGCTACAGGAGGGAAGCCAAGTATCGAAGAGGTTGTTGGTATAAAAAAATGTTAGGGCTTGATTTGTCGGTTGTACACTTGAAATCAATGCTGGCTGAGCCTGGCAAGGTTGTAGTTAAATCTGTTTATTCTCAAAAAAATATAAAGAAGCATTGACAAGGTATTCGCATGTCATGGAATTTAGGTGAGGTCATTTTTTTTGCAAAAGGCGTTGATGGGGTGTTTATATAAAAACTCTGCTTGCTGGCAGGCTTATGGTGGCCGGTTTATTACGCCAAGTTAGCTTGTGCATAACCAATACTTGGAGCTGAGCTTAAGTTGTTTAATGGAGTTGATTTTTCAGCAAAAGGGGGTGGATTTATTTTTCTTGCTCTAGTTTTTGATTTTCACTGTTCTGAGTTGAATAATAAATCCGTCCCCTTTCTCTAGTCCCCTTTCTCACAATATGCCAAAATGTTTGAACGACTTAAATCGGTTGGCTTTGATGGTGATGGAGCGTCAAATGGGATTTTTCTACCTGGCAGTAAAGGCTTGACGCAAAAAACAAATCTTCCCGGGCATTGGTCAAGTCATGGGAAATATACTGACGTGATCGATTCAAAGGTTTCAAATTTAAATAGGATTTTTGAAGCTAAAAAGCTGTCTGATACCCAGTTAGCGCTGGGTGTTGGAAAAAATCAGAGTTTTGCAAGAGAAGGGCTCGAAGCCAATAAGTTTGTTGTGGATGCAGTTACGGGGCGCCTCCTATGAGTGAAAATGGAAAAAAATATTATGCCATTAGTTATGACTCGACGGGGGAGGGGTGTCCCGTCAGTATGGCCGGCTTTTTCAATTGCGAGAAATTTGAATGGGAACCTTATGAGCCAGCTCCTGAGAGCTTAAAGATAGAGCATAAGTGTCGGATACTTTTTTGAAAAATACATTGTTGCGGTATGATCTTTAATAAATGAAATTTTTGGGCTCTGCATGGGGCCAAAAGGGGACAGATTTATTTTTCCAACTCTAATTTTCGAATCTTCATTAATTTGAGTTAAAAACCAAATCTGTCCCTTTTTGCTGCTCTCGCTGGCTTGTCCCATGCGGTATTTGTGACATCTCTTTTCGTACAGAGCCCACACCGCTACTCGCCAACAAGCATCACCGGCCCAGCAACCGCCAACTCCCCAAACCCCTGCGCCCCATCGATATAACGCAACGCCGACTTGGCATCCTTCCACCCCACATAACTCATCAACGCCTTGAGCTCCCAGCCATTAGCCGACGCCCAAGTCGCAAAACCGCGCCTCAACGAATGCCCCGTATAAAGTGCAGCCGGCACCCCAGCCCGTTCGAGCATGCGTCGCAACAGGCCGACCAGGCTATTACTGTGCAGCGCCTCGTCCGCCAGGTTGCCCCAGCGGTCCAGCTTGCGAAACACCGGCCCCTGGGCGATACCGGCCACTTCGATCCATTGCAGGTACGCCGTCACCGGACACAACGCCTTGAGCGCCGGGGTGCGGTGCTGCACACCCAGCGCCTGGCGGTCGCCCTTGCTGCGGGGCAGGAACAAAGTGATACCGACCCCGGCCTCGGCCTGGATGTGCTCCACGCGCAAACGCGCCAGCTCATCGCCACGAAAGCCGCGCCAGAAGCCCAGCAACAACAGAGCGGCGTCGCGCCGGGCACGCATCAGCGCAGGCAGGTCGTGGCGCTCACGTGCTGCGAGTGCTTCCTGCTCGAAGCAGTGCACGGCCTTTTGCAAGTGTTGCAACAAAAGAGGCGCGGCCTGGCGCGGTGGTGTCGGGTGCAGGGTGCGGATGCCACGCAGCACCTGGCGTACCAGGGGCGCCTTGGTCGGGTCGGGGAAGCCTTGGGCGACGTGCCATTGGCTAAGGGCGGCCAGGCGTTGGCGCAGGGTGCTGACGGCGTGGGTCTGGGCGTGCTCGGCCAGGTAGCGGGCGATACTGTCGGCAGTGGCGGGCAGGAAACCGCCCCAGTGCGCCTCGAAATGCTCGATGGCCGACTGGTAGCTGCGGCGGGTGTTGTCACGGGTGGCGGCGCGTACATAGCGCTCGATATCGGTCATGGCGACACGATAAACCAGCGGGGCGTGGCTGTCTTGGGAGATCAGGCCGTCACTGCTGGCCCGCGGCATCCATCATGCGCTCCAGCGGGGCGTAATCTTCGTGGCTGACCGCTACCAGCCCGCTGGCGTCCTGGCTGGTGACGAATTGCGCCAGGGCTTTCGGGTCGTCGAGCATGGCCTGGCGGATGCGCGTCTTGAGCGCGGCGCACAGACCGGGGCTGAACACATAGGGGTCGTAGTGGATCGGCGTTGAGCGCCACAACACCTGGAAACGCTCGGGCGCCAGGCGGTGGGTGGCCAGGTAGGCGTCGGCGCGCTCGCTGGCAACGAAGGCGGCATCCACTCGTCCTTGCAGCAACGCATCCAGCGCCTTGTCATGGTTGCCGGCGTACACCAGCGCACCGAAATAATGGGGCAGGGGAGTGGTCACCTGGGTGGCGAACTCGACACTGGGCACCAGGCTGCCAGAGGTGCTCGACGGGTCGCTGAGCGCCACGCGCTTGCCACGCAAGGACTCGATAGTGGCCGGGCCGTCGTCGCGGGTCAGCAGCAGGGAGTGGTAATAGTTGCCGGCGGGTGTGTAAGGGCCGGCACTAAGGGTGAAGGTGGCGAAGGCCTCCACGCGCGGATCGAGGCGGTGCGCCAGCACGTAGGCCGCAGGCCCCAGGCGGGCGATGTCGGCACCGCCGGAGACGATGGCATCGACCACCGCTTCGTAGGACGGGGCCACCACCAGCTCCACCGGCCTGCCGCTGGCATCGCCCAGGCGTTGTAACAAGGCCTGGTGCTCATGGGTCATGACCTGTGCGTCCTTGATCGGGATCACCGCCAAACGCAGGCTGCGCGGCGCGCAATCAGCCTGTGCGACAACGGCTGGCAGCAGGCCCAAGGTCAGGGCCGCCAGGGCTTTCAGCAGGCGCATGGTTGCTCCCGGATGGCGTTGAAGGGCGGGTACTGGCGCAGTTGTTCGGCCGACAGCGGTCGGCTGAAGTGGTAGCCCTGGGCGATATCGCAGCCGGCAAGCTTCAGGCACACCACCTGCTCACGGGTTTCGACGCCTTCGGCGACCACGGCCAGGCCCAGGCGCTTGGCCAGGATGATGGTCGAGGAGACGATCGGGCTGTCGTCATGGCTGTTGCACAGCGGGGCGATCAGCGCGCGGTCGATCTTCAGCTTCGACAGCGGCAGTGCCTGCAAGTGGGCGAAGCCCGCATAGCCACGGCCGAAGTCGTCCAGGCTCACGCCCATGCCCGCTGCGCGCAGCCGGTGCAGATGGTCGAGGCCAGTGCCTTCTGGGTCGAGCACAGTGGTTTCGGTGATTTCCAGCTCCAGGCGTTGCGGGGCGATACCGTGTTGCTCGAGGGTGTCGAGCAGGCGGTCGCTGAAATCGGCCTGGCGCAGTTGCAGTGCCGAGACGTTCACCGCCAGGCAAGCGTCCGGCGCCAGGGTGGCCCAGTGCGCCAGTTCCTCGCAGGCCAGGCGCAACACCTCCCAGCCCAGGTCGACGATAAAGCCGCTGCGCTCGGCCAGGCCGATGAAGCGGTCGGGGTAGAGCAGGCCGAACTCGGGGTGGTTCCAGCGAACCAACGCCTCGTACCCCAGCACCTGTGAATTATCCAGGCGAATCTGCGGCTGGAAGTGCAGCACGAACTGGCGCTCGACCAAGGCATTGCCGAAGGCCTGTTCGAGGGTGAAGGCCTGGATGTCCGAGAGGTTCAGCGAGGGGTCGAAGAAGCGGTACTGCGCACGCCCGGCCTGTTTGGCCGAGTACATGGCCGCGTCCGCGCAGCGGATCAGGCTGTCGATGTCCTGGCCGTCACGCGGGGCGATGCTCACGCCGACGCTGGGGCTGGTGTTGACCTCCTGGCCATCCAGCGCATAGGTGGCCGAGAGTTTCTCGACCAATGCGCGTACCCAGGCATTGATGTGCTCTTCGCTGCGCTCGCCGGCCAGCAGCACCACGAATTCGTCGCCACCGAAGCGCGAGGCCTCGTCACCGGGCTCGAGCAGGCGCTGGATACGCCCGGCCACGGCCTGTAGCAACAGGTCGCCGATCTTGTGGCCAAGAGAGTCGTTGATCGACTTGAAGCGGTCCATGTCGATGAACAGGATCGCCGTCAGGCGCCTGCGTCCGCGTTGCTGGGCCAGCACCTGGGTGGCGACCTCGACGAACTGGCGCCGGTTGTGCAAACCGCTGAGGTGGTCGGTGGCGGCGGCATGGCTGCTGCGCCGGTGCTCATCTTCCAGGCGGTCGATCAACTGCTGGTTGACCTGCTGGGCATGTTCCAAGGCACTAAAGGCCTCCTGGCGCTTGCGCAAAAGACCCAGGCTGCCCGCCAAGCCCGCCAGCATCAGCAGCGTCATGCACAGGTTCAGCCAGAACTGACGCTCATAAGCCAGGATGGTGGCGGCCAGGATCTCGTCGTGGCGCTGGCTGACCACCACGCTGAAACCACGGTCCTCGACCCGGCGGTAGAGGCTTTGGTAGTCGCCGTCGTAGGCGTACTGGGTGAATTGCCCGGCAGCGCTTTCGCCTTCGGGGAGCGTTGGTGTCAGCGACACACCGGCCACTACCACGCCACTGCTGTCGATGCGCAAGCGCTCCTGGCCGTCGTCCTGCATCAGGCGCATCAGGCCACTGCGGCCCAGGTCGATGTGCTGGAACAAGACGGCGAGGTAGCCGATGTCCAGCTGCACCACCAGGATGTTATCGAGCTCGCGGCCGGCCACGTCGGTCAACGGCAGCAGGAACGGCAAGCGCCAGTTCGGCCGGGTTGGTGCGCCTGCCGGAACGCTGATGCGCGGTAGGAAGGGTTTGAAACCATGGTGGGCCACATGCTGCTGCAACTGCTCGATCCACTCCTGTGGCAGCTGCGGTGGCTCGTCGATATGGCTGGCGGACAACAACCGGCCACTGCGCCCATACAGGCTCATGCGCTTGAACACCGGGTCTTCGGCCAGCAGCCGCGCCAGGCTGAGGTTGCCCTGGCGCAGGCTTTTCATGTCGTCCTGGCTCACCCGCCCCACGGCCTGGGCGCGGTCCACCAGTTGGCGCAGGCTTTCAGCGACGATACTCGCCAGGTTCAGGTGCTCGGCGGCCTTGGCGGCCAAGGCGTCGTGGCGCGCAGCGGATTTCTGGGTGATGTGCAACCCCCACAGGAAGGTCAGGGTGATAGCGCACAACAGCAGCAGTAGCAGGGGCAGCAGCCCTGCGGCGGAGGGGGAGCGGCGGTTCACGAGGGGTGCTTCCTGCCGGGGTGGTAGTGAGAAAAATAAGACAGGATTGTGACAGTGGAATGACTGGTGGCAATTTGCCTTGATTGAGGTGTTTCGAATGTTGAATACACGAAAGGCCCATCATGGGCCTTTCGTGCAGATCGGTAGGGCGTGATCGCTTACCACCTGAAGCTTACGGATGTGACCACTTCACGCTCGTCGCCGTAGCGGCACGAGGTGTTGAGGTCGCAGTAGACGTAACGCTTGTTGGTCAGGTTGTTGGCGTTGACCGCGACGGTCCAGTTGTCGTCGATGCGATAGCTCGCCATGGCGTCGAACAAGGTGTAGCCGTCGATATCGTCGGGAATGCCCGGGGCCTGGGTGGCACCCTTGTAGCGTGCGCCGCCGCCGATGGTCAGCTTGGGCAGACCGAGCAGGGCCAGGTTGTAGTCCGCCCAGAGTGCCGCCTGGTGATAAGGCGTGTCGGCGATGCGCTGGTCTTTTTCCGAAGGGGTGATGCTCTTGGTGATGCGTGCGTCGGTGTAGGCATAGGACGCGATTACGTTCAGCTCAGGCGTGACCTCGGTCTTGGCCTCCAGCTCCAGCCCGCGCGAGCGCTGCTCGCCGATCTGGGTGTAGTTGCCCAGGCCATCCTGGCGCAGGGCGTTTTCCTGGGTCAGCTCGTAGAGCGCCGCGCTGAGCAGGGTGTTGCTGCCAGGCGGTTGATAGCGAATACCGATCTCGTATTGCTTGCCTTCGGTTGGCTCGAAGGTCTGCGGCCCGGCCGTTGCGACTTCGGCAATGGCGATCGGGAAGAACGACTCGCTGTAGCTGATATAGGGCGCCAGGCCGTTGTCGGCCTTGTACACAAGACCCGCGCGGTAGGTGGTGGCTTCGTTGGCCTGCGAGCGGCTTGCACCAGTGGCGAAGCCTTCGATGTCCTGGTCGGCCCAGTCGTGGCGCCCGCCCAATACCATGATCCAGTGCTCGTCGAACTTGATCTGGTCTTGCAGGTAGATGCCTTTTTGCAAGGTGTCGACCTGTGAACCCCGGTCGCGGCTTGGTCGGTTGTCGACGACTACCGGCTGGCCATAGTTGAGGGTGTTCGGGTTCAACGTGGGTGCGGCGCCCCGGAAGTTATGCGAGTCGTAGGAGGTGTCGTAGCCGTCGAAGCCCACCAGGAAGGTGTGCTCCATTCCCGCCAGCTGCCATTTCGACTCGATGGCCGTGTCGCTGGTGACGTTGCGTGCGCGCTCGCGGCGGTCGCTGTACTGGCGCGTGAGCAGGCCTGCACCGTTCACGCCGGTGATCATCAGGTAGTTCCACTTCACGTCCGACTCGTAGTACCGCGCCTTGTGGGTCAAGCGCGTGTGCTCGTCGAAGCGGTGTTCGAACTCATAACCGGCAGCCCACATCTCGCCGTTCATGTCGTCGTAGTTGGGCTCGCCGAGGAAGTCGTGACGGCCGATCTTCACCGGGCCGTTGCCGATGCCTTTCACCATCTGGTACGGCAGCGGTGCAGAGAAGCGCGTGTCGCTCTTCTGATAGAACGACAGCAGGGTCAGCGAGGTGTCCTCATTGGGACGCCAGGTGATCGCCGGGGCGATGTAGGTGCGGTCGTCGTTGATGCGCTTTTGCTGGGTGTCGCTGTCGCGGGTCAGCATGGTCAGGCGGTAGCTGAGGGTCTCGCTGTCGCCCAGGCGGCCGCCGAAGTCGCCGCTCAGTTGCTGGCGGTCATGGTTGCCGACTTCCAGGTTGAGCTCGTGCAGCGGGGTTTCCGTGGGGCGCTTGCTCACGCCGTTGATCAGGCCCCCTGGGGTGAGCTGGCCGTACAGCACCGAGGCGGCGCCACGTACCACCTCCACGCGCTCCAGGCCGTAGGGCTCCTGCACGCCGTCGTAGGAGTTCAGTTGCAGGCGCATGCCGTCACGCAGCATGCCGCCGGTTGCCGACTCGACATCGAAGCCGCGAATGCGGAAGCGGTCGGCGGTGCGGTTGAACGAGCCGGGCTGGCTGGTGACCCCCGGGGTGTAGCGCAGTGCATCGGCGACGGTATCTACCTGGCGGGCGCGCATCTCGTCGCTGGTTACCACGGAAATCGACTGTGGCGTTTCGGTGATGGGCGTACGGGTCTTGGTGGCGCTGGCGTTTTCCAGGGCGACGTAGCCTTCGACGTGGTCACCCTCCTGCGCCTGGGCGGTGACGTTGGTTGCATCCAGCTGTACTGCGTTGGCGGGGTCGTTGGTGCTTTCCTGGGCCCAGGCTTGGGTGCACAGGAGGCTTCCCAGGGAAATCGCCAGCGTACTGAGCGCAAAGCGCGGCACGCTGGCGCCGCTTCGAACGGCACGACCTTTTTTTATTGTGTATCGCATCTGAAAACAGTCCTTTGAAGTGTGTTGGGCGATGGGGCTTGACGCACGACCGTGCGCGACGACGGCACGGAAGGGGCTGTCGGGTGGCGCCAACTTTATCTCAACTGAGAAAGATTTGTATTAGCTTTGATAAAAAAATCGGCATTCAGATCGTCTTGACATATCCTCTAGCGCCGGAACGGGTAACGAGGCCGAAGGATGCGAGCGACAACGATGAATGGGATGCCGGGTCAGCCCGTGCCGAAGGGGCGCTTGGCATGCTGATCGGCAAGGGTTTGCACCTGCGTTTCGGTGATTTGCAGGTACTGGACGATGTCAGCGTCGAGATTCCGACTGGGCAGTTCACGGCGCTGATCGGCGCCAACGGCTGCGGCAAGACCACCTTGCTCAACGTGCTGGCACGCATGCAGAAGCCCGATGCTGGCGAGGTCCTGCTCGACGGCCGCCCCCAAGGCCAGTTTTCACGACGCGAACTGGCTCGCCACCTGGCGCTGCTGCCGCAGCACACAGGTTCCCCCGCCGGCATGACCGTGCGCGAGCTGGTGGCCCAGGGGCGCTTTCCCTGGCAGGGCTGGTGGCGGCCCTGGTCGGAGCGCGACCAGCAGGCGGTCGACCGTGCCGCGGCCCTGGCCGGTATCGAAACCCTGCTGGACCGGCAACTGAGTACCTTGTCCGGCGGCCAGCGCCAACGCTGCTGGATCGCCATGACCCTGGCCCAGGACACGCCGGTCATCCTGCTCGACGAACCCACCACCTTCCTCGACATCGCCCACCAGGTCGCCTTGCTCGAATTGCTCGGCCAGTTGCGCGAGCAGGGCCGCACCATCGTGGCCGTGCTGCACGACCTCAACCAGGCGGCGCGCTATGCCGACCACCTGGTGATGATGGGCAAGGGACGCCTGTTGGCCCAGGGCGCACCGAAATCGGTGTTCACCCAGGCCAACCTAAAGGCCACTTTCGACCTGGATGCACATATCATCACCGACCCCCATTCGGGCGACCCGCTGTGCGTGCCCATGACCCTGCAAGCGCGTCGTGCGGTGGCGGAGATGGCTTCATGAAAGGGATTGCAGGGCAGGGCGCCTGGCTGCTGCTGCCGCTGGCGATCGCGGCGGCAGCCATGCTTCACCTGCTGGTCGGCGCGCGCGACATTCCCGTGCACGAGGCCTGGCAGGCGCTTACCGCCTACGTGCCGGGCAACCCTGAACACAGCGTGATTCGCGGCACCCGCTTGCCACGCCTGCTGATCGCCCTGGTGGTCGGTGCAAGCCTGGGCCTGGCGGGTGCGGTGATGCAGGCGGTGGGTGAGAACCCGCTGGCCGACCCCGGCATTCTGGGTATCAATAGCGGTGCGGCATTGTTCGTGGTGGTCGGTTTGCTGGTACTGCCCGGCAATGGCATGGCCGCGTTGCCGCTGTTCGCTTTCTCCGGCGCCCTGGTCGCTGCCGCAGGCGTGCTGTTGCTGGCCGGTCGCAGCCACAACCCGGTGCGCCTGACCCTGGCCGGTGCCATGGTGGCGGCGCTGTTCAGTGCGATCACCTCGATTCTGCTGCTGCTCGACCAGCAGGGGCTCGACAGCCTGCGCCGCTGGTTGACCGGCTCGATCGGCCTGACCGGTGGCGTGCAGGCCTGGCTGTGGCCATGGCTGGTGGCGGGGCTGCTGCTATGCCTGGTCAACGTCGGCGCGCTGAATGCACATCGGCTAGGTGCGCGGGCCGCTGCCGGCATGGGGGTGAACCTGCTGCGCATGCGCCTGTGCGGCCTGGCTGCCGTGGTGTTGCTGTCGGGTTGTGCGGTCACCCTGGCAGGGCCGATCGGCTTCGTCGGCCTCGTGGTGCCCCATATGGCGCGGTTGCTGGCCGGTACCGACTACCGTCGCCTGCTGCTGGTGGCGCCGCTGCTGGGCATGCTGCTGGTGATCCTGGCCGATGTGCTGGCGCGGGTGGTGGTGCGGCCCTACGAGGTGAATACCGGGATCGTCACGGCCTTGCTCGGCAGCCCAGTGTTCATCGCCCTGGTATTGAGGCGCGTAGCATGAGCCGGTCTGTCGTCGTGGCGGGGCCCTTGTCTCGCACCACTCGCTGGGGACGCCCGCGTGACCTGCTGTCTGGCGCCTTGCTGGCAGCCTTGCTCGCATGGCTGGTGCTGCATGCCCTGACGGTCGGCAGCTATCCGCTGAACCTTTCACAAGCGCTGGAAGCGGTGTTGAGCCCGTCGACCGCCGACCCACGTATTCGCGATGTGGTCTGGGACCTGCGCCTGTCGCGCATCCTGCTGGCGATCCTGGCGGGCGCGGCGATGGCGCTGGCTGGGCTGATATTGCAGTCGCTGACCCGCAACCCACTGGCCGCGCCCGGGCTGGTCGGTGTGGAGTCGGGCGCCAGTGTGACCATGCTGTCGATCATCGTGCTCTGGCCGAACCTGCTGCCGATAGCGCTATACCCTCTGGCCGCACTGGCTGGCGGCCTGCTGGTGGCCAGTTGCGTGACGGCCCTGTCATGGCGCCAGGGCATCTCGCCGCTGCGCCTGATACTGGTCGGTGTAGGCCTGACGGCAATGCTCAGCGCCGTTGCTGACCTGCTCATCACCTACGGCAATATCGACCAGGTCGAGTCGGCGCTGATGTGGCTGGGCGGCAGCTTGCACCGAGCCAGTTGGGCCCAGGTGTCTAGCCTGGGTTTCTGGCTGGTGTTGGCCGGTGCGCCGTTGCTGTTCTGCCACCGGCCTTTGAACTTGTTGCAACTGGGCGAGCGCGTCGCCCTCAGCCGTGGCCTGGATGTGCCCAGGCTGATGGCCGGGTTGCTGCTGTGCAGCGTCATGCTGACCTCGGCAGCGGTGGCCAACGTCGGCACCATGACCTTCGTCGGCCTGCTGGCGCCACACCTGGCGCGCCAGCTGTGCGGCGATCGCCATGCGGCGTTGTTGCCCATGTCGGCGCTGACTGGGGCGCTGCTGGTGCTGGCGGGTGACACACTGGGTCGCGGTTTGTTCGCGCCGTTGCAGATCCCCGCTGGCCTGGTGGTGGCCATCATTGGTGCACCGTATCTGATCATTCTGTTGGCCCGAAGCGCATCACGCTGAGGGGAAACCGGCCTGTCTGGAGGGCGCTGTGGGAAGGACGTTGAAACACCTGGTACGTGGTTTGTCGGCGCTGGCGTGTGCTGCTTGGGTGCTGGGCGCAGGGCAAGCCTCTGCGAGTGAAACCAAACTGTTCGAAAACCGTTTCGGCAAGGCCGAAGTGCCCGTTGAGGCGCACTGCATCGTGTCGCTGCATGACCTGAGCATCACCACCCAATTGCTGGAGCTCGGCATCACGCCTTGCGGCTCAACCGGGCGCAAGAAGCTGTTCTCCGATGTACTGTTTCGCGGCACCGTGCCGCATTTCGACCCTAAAGGCATCCAGTACATCGGCTCCCAACAGGCCCCGGACCTCGAGGCCATTGCCGCGCTCAAGCCAGACCTGATCATCGGCCTGTCCTACCACCAGGACCTGCGTGAGAAGCTGGCCAAGGTGGCGCCGGTAGTGCTGTTGCCAGCCCGCGAAGCCGATATCAAGACCTACGCCGCCGAGCTTGCCGAGCTGGTCGGACGCCAGGACCGCTACAAGCAGCTGCTCGCCGAATACGACTGGGTAGTGCAGGAGTTCCACAAGCGCATCAAGGACCCCGCGAGCATCACGGTCACCACGCTCGAGGTGTACCCGGACAGCTTTCAGCTGATTGGTCGTGGCGGGGTGGACGATGTCATTCGCGACTTCGGCCTGGGGCGTGTGAAGGCCTATAGCGAAGGGCGGCCCAACGTGCCCTATAGCCTTGAGCGCATCGCCGACTTCGACAGCGACTTCATCATCGACACCTACGAGCAACTGCTCGACTCCGAGGCCAGTACTGCAGCGTTTCGCCAGTCGCCGCAATGGCAGAACCTGTTCGCGGTGAAGAACCGCCAGTTCCTCTACTTCAACCGCAGCCGCTATGCCGAAACGATGCAGGGCTTGATCGGTTCGGCCTACCTGCTGATGTCGCATATCGCCGAGCGCGACTACGTGCTCAAGCCACGCTGAAGCAAACGCCCTGACAGCGGTGTCGAGCACTGTCAGGGCGTTGGATTGCAAATATTTACAAGAAGTGTCGACTACGTTGCAGAGACGTTAAATCTAATCATTATCGTTTGCTGTTACTGCTGGGTTGTACTACCGTACCCGCGTCAGAAATTTCCCCTATCAAGGTAGGAAAAAGTAAATGGACGTTGATCTGGTACTTCCCCAGCGCAGTTCGACCGCCGCAGCGACCTCTGCGCAAATGGCTGCGCTTCCGCTCACTATCCACGGCGACGGCGCTGACTGGCGCAGTTCCAGCGAGGCGATCCAGGCACAGGTAAACGCCTGCCTGGAGCAGGTCGGTGGGGTGCTGCTCAGGGGCTTTCGCTTCGAGGGTGAGGCCGATTTCGAAGCGTTCTGCCGCAGCTTCGGCCATGACCTGCTGACCTACGACTACGCCTCCACCCCCCGCACCAAGCTCAACAGCCGCGTCTACACCTCCACCGAATACCCCGCCCACCAGGTCATCCCGCTGCACAACGAGCAGTCGTATTCGCAGAACTGGCCAATGAAGATCTGGTTCCACTGCGTGCAAGCGGCTGCCACGGGCGGCGAAACGCCCATCGCCGACAGCCGCCTGGTGTACCAGCGCATCGATCCGAGCATCCGCCAGCGTTTCGCCGACAAGCGCCTGATGTACGTGCGCAACTACGGCAACGGCCTGGACCTGACCTGGCAGCAGGCGTTCAGCACCGACGACCGTGCCCAGGTCGAGCAGTATTGCCGCGCGGCCAACATCGAGTTCCATTGGAAGGACGATGGCGAGCTACGTACCCGCCAGGTCTGCCAGGCCGTGGCGCAGCATCCGCGTAGCGGGGAGTGGGTCTGGTTCAATCAGGCGCACCTGTTCCACATATCCAACCTGGCCCCGGCCCTGCGCGAGACCCTGGTGTCCATCGTCGGCGAAGCAGGGGTGCCACGTAATGTCTTCTACGGCGATGGCTCGCCGATCGAGGAGCAGGCGCTCGACCACATCCGCGACGTGCTGCAGCAAACCCAGGTGGTGTTCCCCTGGCAGGCCGGCGATGTGCTGATGCTCGACAACATGCTGGTCGCCCACGGGCGCTCGACCTTCCAGGGCGCTCGCAAGGTGGTGGTGGCCATGGCGGACCCAGCCTCGGCTGCCTGATCCATCCGAATGACCACAGGCTGTCGCTGCGCATCCAGCGCCGCGGCCTGTCGACGCGTGCTCGAACGAACAAGGGAATGCAGATGCTTGAAGGTTTGATGCTTGACTGCCGCCTGCGCGGCATCGCGGTGACGGTAGAAGGCGAGCGGTTGCTGATTACCGGGGCCACGGCCGATGCCATCGATCAACGGCTGGTCGCCGCGCTGGAGCAGCAACCGGCTGAAGTGATCCGCTGGCTGGCCGCTCACCCCGATCACTTCCACTGCCGGCCATTGACAGATAACGAACAGGCGCTGTGGTTCCTGCATCAGGTAGAGGCGGGCGGCAACGCCTACAACATCGCCTACGCTGCACGCTTTGGCGCCGATGTCGGCAGCCGCGACCTGCCCGAGCGCCTGGCCGCTGCCTGGCAACGGGTGCAGGCACGCCATCCCCAGGTTTGCAGCCCCTATGCGCAGCTCGATGGCCAGGCGGTGCAGCTCGATCGTCAGCCCGAGCCTCGTGCCTTGCAGGTGCGAACAGTCACAGCCCTGGATGAGCCAGGGCTGCGCGAGCAAATCCTGGAAGCCGCCGATGCGCCGCTGGCGATCCATGACGGCGAGACGAGCCGAGCCGTGTTGTGGCGCAACACACGCAACGGGCAGGTGGAGCACGTCCTGTTGCTGGTGATTCATCACATCGCGGCCGACCTGGCCACATTCTATGTACTGATGGAAGAGCTGTTCGCCCAGCTGGACGGCGAGCCGCTGCCTGACGTTGCACCCGATGCCTATCGCCAGTGGTGCGCCGACCTGCAACGGCGCGCCGACCGGGACGAGCCGAGCGAGCTGGAGTGGTGGAAGCAGGCGCTCGACGGTGTCGTGGCCCTGGAGCTGCCTACCGATTTCGCCCATGGCAGCAGCCAAGATTTTCGCGGTGGCGAGATGAGCCTGCGGGTCGACCCGCGCCTGGCCGAGCGCCTGCGTGGGCAGGCCCGGCAGTTGGGTGTCACGCCCTACGCCTACTGGTTTTCCTTGTTCCAGTACTGGCTGGGTACCTTGGCCGGGCAGGATGATTTCGTCGTTGGCACGCCGACCGGCTGGCGCCTCAAGCGTGCCCAGATGGCCTTGCCCGGTTACCTGGTGAACCCACTGCCCATTCGCTGCCAGCTCGATGCCAGCCTGAGCGGCAATGCTTGGGCGCAGCAGGTGTCCCGTCAGCTGGGCGAAGCCTTCAAGCACCGCCATTACCCATTCTCGCGTTTGCTCAAGCACCTGGAACTGCCACGCCAGGTCGGGCGTGCGCCGCTGTTCCAGCATATGTTCACGCTCAACAAAGAGCGTGCCGCGCCGTTCGAGGCGCGCCTCGAGCGCCTACTGTCCGAGCAGCGCGGTGCGGCTCATGAGCTGAACCTGGTGGTGATCGACGACGAGGAAGGCTTCCTGCTTCGCTGGCGTTACAGCCTGGCGCTGTATCGACCAGAGACTGTCCAGCACTATGCGCGCTTGCTGCAGAACCTGCTGGCGGCAGCACTGGAGCGGTCTGATACACCGCTTGGGCAATTGGATTGGCTGGGTGAACAACAGTCTTGTCTGCGCGGCGAGCACTTGCCGGTGCCATACGCCAGCGCCTGGGAGGCGTTCGTCGCGCAGTGTCGCACCCGACCAGACGCACTGGCGCTCGAGGATGCCTCTGGCGTCATGACCTACGCTGCCCTGACGCAAGCCGTCGCCGCCCAAGGCCTGCGACTGGCCGAAAGTGTTGCTGACACGGGTGGCCGGGTTGCCCTGTGCCTGCCCCGTGGCCGTGAGCTGGTCATCAACATGCTCGCCTGCTGGCAGGTAGGCGCGGCGTACGTTGCGCTCGACCCCCATTGGCCGCAGAGCCGCCAACAGGCGATTTGTGCCGATGCCGACCCGCTGGCCTGGGTGGGCGAGGGCAGTCGCCCGCAATGGCTGCCAGCTGTGGTCGACTGGTATGGCGCCGGTGAACGTCCAGTTGAGCAAACGTTGGCGCTTCGCGGCGCCACGAGCGCAGAGGCCGTGGCCTACGTCGTCTATACCTCCGGCACCAGCGGCCAGCCCAAGGGCGTACAAGTCACCCACGGCAATTTGCTGCACTACGTGACTGGGGTGCTAGCCCGCCTGGCACTGGATACCGACGCCAGCCTGACTAGCCTGGCCAGCTGCGCCACCGACCTGGGCCACACCGCCTTGTTCGGTTCCTTGCTCAGTGGCCGACGCCTGCGCCTGCTCGATGAGGCACTGGCGTTCGATGCCCAGGCGCTGGCCGACTCGCTGCAACGCAGCCCGGTGGACATGCTCAAGATCGTGCCATCGCACCTCAATGCACTGCTGGTGGCCAGCGACCCGCAGCGCCTGCTGCCACGCCAGTGCCTGGTCACCGGCGGCGAAGCGCTCAGCCCCGAACTGGTGGCGCGGGTGCGTGCCCTGCGTCCAGGGCTGCGTATCGTCAACCATTACGGCCCCAGCGAGACCACGGTCGGTGTGCTGACCCGCGAGATTGGCAGCGATGCGAGCATCAGCCTCGGCCAGCCGCTGCCCAACGTCGAGGTCAGCGTACGTAACCCGGCCGGGCAGGTGTTGCCGGTCGGTGTCAACGGCGAGCTCTGGGTGGCCGGCCCGACCGTGGCTGCGGGTTACCTGAATGCACCGCAGGCCGACCATGCACGCTTCAGCGCGCAAGGCTATCGCACCGGGGACCGCGTACGTATCGATAGCCAGGGCCAGGTGCTGTTCCTGGGGCGCCTGGACGAGCAAGTGAAGATTCGCGGCTACCGGGTGGAACCGGAGGAAGTGGCCGCGCAGTTGCGCGCCCTGGAAGGCGTCGACGACGCCCGCGTGCTGAACATTCCAGCACCACCGGCAGGTAACCGGTTGGTGGCGTTCGTGGTGGCCGCCGATGCGGTGCTCGCCGAGATCCAGCAAAGCCTGCAAGCGCGCCTGCCTGACTACATGCAGCCGGCGCAGTGGCATTGCCTGGACAGTTTCGCCTTGCTGGGCAACGGCAAGGTCGACCTGGGTGCCTTGCGCCGGCTTTGCGAACAAGCACCCTCTGCACCGGTCAAGGCAGTGCCTTCCACGCTGGCGACAAGCCCGGTGCAGCGACAACTGCTGGAGATTGCCGCCGATATCCTCGCGCGCCCGGACCTTGCACTGGACGACAACTTCTTCGCCATGGGCGGCGACTCGATCCTCAGCTTGCAGATCATCGCCCGGGCCAAGCAGCAGGGCCTGCAACTGACGCCCAAGCAGATCTTCGAGCACCCGACGGTCGCAGGCTGGGCGCGCTGCGCCGTCGAGCTGTCCACTCAATCGGTAAAGACTGAAAGCCTTCAAGCCCTGCCACAAGGCGCATTCGCCCTGACGCCCATTCAGCAGTGGTTCTTCGCGCAACAACCCCAGGCCACCGCGCACTGGAACCAGTCCTTGCTGCTGACGCTGGACAACCCGCTGGAGCCCGCACGCCTGCGCCGCGCCCTGGCCGTGCTGTTGCAACGGCATGCCAGCCTGCGTCTGGTGTTCGACGCCGACGGCCAGCGCTACCAGCCCTACACGGCGCAAATGGCGGAGGATGTGCTGAAAAGCGTGTTCCAACCGCTGGACGACAGCCTGCTGGAAACCCTGCAACAAGGGCTGCGCCTGGACCAGGCACCGCTGGTGCGGTTCGTCTGGTGCGAGCCGTCGCGCCAGCTACTGTGCACCGCGCACCACCTGGTGGTCGACTCGGTGTCCTGGCAGTTGCTGCTGCAAGAGCTGGAAACCCTCTATGTCAACGGCGAGCAACAGCCATTGCCGCCGGTCAGCGCCAGCTTCGGGCAGTGGAGCGAGGCGTTGCAGCGTCATGCGCAAACCCCCGCAGTGGCCGAACAGCTCGGCTACTGGCAAGAGCAGCTGGTCCACGAAAGCAATACGCCTCAGGCAAGCAACCGTTACGGCGACAGCCATACCTACGAATTGCAGCTGTGCGCAGCGTCGACCCAGGCCCTGCTCGGCGACTGCCACCAGGCCTACGGCACCCAGGTGCCGGACCTGCTGATGGCTGCCCTGGGGCAGGTGCTGGGCCACTGGTTGCAGCGCGAGCGCATCACCATCGAGCTGGAAAGCCATGGCCGCAGTGCCTGGGACGGCGCGCCAGAGCTTGCGACATCGGTGGGCTGGCACACCAGCCGCTACCCGTTCGCCTTGCCCTGCATCGATGACCCCGAGCAGGCCATCGTCGCAGCCAAGGAAGCCTTGCGCCGCGTACCCCAGCAAGGTGTCGGCTATGGCCTGTTGCGCCAGGACCCAAGCCATGGGCTAAGTGCTGCGCGACTGCTGTCGTTCAACTACCTGGGCCGCGTCGACCAGTGGCTGGGGGCCTCGAGCCTGTGGCACTTGGCACGCCCGCTATGCCCCGGCATGCGTGCCGCCGACAGCCCGCGCAGCCACTGGCTGGACATCAATGCCTTGGTGCTCGACGGCCAATTGCACCTGGAATGGCGCTACGCGCCCCAGGCCCACGAAGCGGCACGCATCCAGCAGTTGGCGCAGCAGTTCATCGAACGCCTCGAAGGTTTGCTCGCGCACTGCCGCGACCCGCAGGCCGGCCGCGCGACCGCTGCCGATTTCGCCGACTCGGGGCTTTCCGACGATGAGTTCCTCGACCTGCTCGAACAACTTTGAGGCAACGCCTTTTCCAAGGATTTCCGGAGACTGCCCGTACCATGAATGACAAGGTCAAAGCGCTGTCGCGCAACATCGAAGCCATCTACCCGCTGGCACCGATGCAGCAGGGCCTGCTGTTCCACAGCCTGATGCACCCGGGCCAAGGCATGTACCTGCTGCAATACCGGCATGTCATGACCTTGCCGGACTTCGACCTGGCCGCCTTCCGCCAAGCCTGGGAACAGGTGGTGCAACGCCATGAACTGCTGCGTACCTCGTTCGTCTGGAAGCAGCAGAAGCGTCCGATGCAGGTGGTGCACAAGCAGGTCGAGCTGCCCATCGACTACCAGGACTGGAGCCACCTCGACGCTGCGACCCAGCAGGCGCGCCTCGACACCCTGCTGGCCGATGAGCGCCGCGATGGCCTGGACTTCACCAAGGCCCCCTTGATGCGTGTGCGCCTGCTGCGTATCGGCCCGGATACCTACCAGTTCGTGCGCAGCTACCACCATATCCTGATGGATGCCTGGTGCTTCTCGATCATCATGCTGGACTTCCTCAACGGCTACCGCGCGGCGCGCGAGGGTCGCCAGCTGGCGTTGCCGACACCGCGCCCGTACCGCGACTTCATCCGTTGGCTGGAGCAGCAAAAGCCCGAAGACCACCGGCCGTTCTGGCAGCAACGCCTGGCCGGCTTCGACACGCCCAACGCGTTCGGCTTCGGCCACGCCGGGCGTATCGCCGACGCTCCAGAGCCGGTGCGTGACTGCGTGGTACAGCTGGACGAAGCGCTTACCTCTCGCTTGCAACGTGCGGCCAGCGGCCATGGCATCACCCTCAATACCCTGGTGCAGGGTGCCTGGGCGCTGCTGCTTGGGCGCTACAGCGGCGATCGCGACCTGCTGTTCGGCGTGACAGTGGCAGGCCGTCCGGTGCATATGGACGGCATGGAGAGCGTGGTGGGGTTGTTCATCAACAGCCTGCCGCTGCGTTGGCAGTGGCGCCCGGAGCAGGCGCTGGGGCAGTGGTTGAGCGACCTGCAATCGGAAAACCTGAGCCTGCGCGAACACGAGACCGTGCCGCTGGCGACCCTGCAGGGTTGGAGCGAGGTGCAGGGCCAGGACTTGTTCCAGAGCCTGTTTGTGTTCGAGAACGCGCCGATTTCCGACGATGTCCGCCAAGGCGCGCTGGACTACCTGATCAGCGACATGGCCAACCGCACCCACACCAACTACCCGATCACCGTGGTGATCGTGCCGGGCCAGCAACTGCACCTGCAATTGACGTATCAGTGTGACTGGTTCCAGCAGGGCGAGATCGAAGCCATGCTCGGTCATTTCCGCTCTTTGCTGGTGAACATGGGCGCAGCGCTGGCCGAGCGGCCGGGCACGGCCTTGCAGGACATCGCCATGTTGGCCGAGGAGGATGTACAGCGACAGTTCGAGCAGTGGGCCGGCGGCGGCTTGCAAGCCGTTGACGCGCTGGTCGAAGGCACCTACATCGAGCGCTTCGAGCGCCAGGTGAAGCGTACCCCCGAGCGGACCGCCGTGGTTCACGACGGCCGCTCGCTCAGCTATGACGCCTTGAACCGCGCCGCCAACCGCCTGGCCCACCGCCTGCGAGCCGCCGGTGTCAGGCACGACCAGCTGGTGGCCCTGCTCGATGAGCGCGGCAGCGACCTGCTGGTGATGATCCTCGCCACCCTCAAGGCCGGTGCCGGTTGGCTGCCGCTGGACCCGCGCAACCCGGCGCAGCGGCTGGCCCAGGTGCTCGGCCAGAGCCGCACGCCGTTGTTGCTGCACAGCTTGGCGCTGGCTCCCCTGGCGGGCGAAGCACTGGCCCTGTGTGCCAACGCACCGCAGTCGCTGCGCTACGACCCCACGGCACTGCACGAGCAGCCCGAGCACGACCTGCAACTGGCGGTCGACCCGCGCTCGCTGGCCTATTGCATCTTCACCTCCGGCTCCACCGGCGCGCCGAAGGGCGCGATGGTTACCCATGCCGGCATGCTCAACAATATCCTCGGTAAGCTCGCGGCCCATGACCAGGGGCAGGGCAACAGCCTTGGCCTGGATGAGCAGGATGTGATCGCGCAGACCGCGCCGCAGTGCTTCGATATTTCCGTGTGGCAGTCGCTGGCTGGCAGCATGCTGGGTGCGCGCACCGTCATCTTCCCCGACTGCCAGGTGCAGAACCCCCAAGCGCTGGCCGATGCGCTGGTGGAGCAGGGGGTGACGCTGTTCGAGGCCGTGCCTTCGCTGATGCAGGCCTTGCTCGACTGCGGCCTGCAACGCAGTGCCCTGCGCTGGGTGCTGGCGACCGGCGAAGCGCTGCCGCCGGCCTTGTTGCGCCGCTGGTTCGAGCACTACCCCGGCATCGCCCTGATGAACGCCTATGGGCCGGCCGAATGCTCCGATGACGTGGCGTTCCGCGCCTTGCACCAGGCGTTGCCGCCTTCGCGCAGCAGCGTACCCATTGGCCGCGCCACCCTGAACAACCGCTTGTACCTGCTTGGCCCGGACCTCGAGCCCCTGCCGGTCGGCGCTGTGGGCGAAGTCTGCGTGGCCGGCGTGGGCGTCGGCCGCGGCTACATGGCCGACCCGGGGCGCACGGCGGCAGTCTTCGTCCCCGACCCGATCGCAGCCGACGGCTCGCGGCTGTACCGCACCGGCGACTTGGCGCGTTTCCTCGCAGACGGCGAGCTGGAGTACGTGGGCCGCACCGACCACCAGGTGAAAGTGCGTGGCCACCGTATCGAGCTGGATGAAATCGAAGCCTGCCTGGCCCGTCACCCGCAAGTGCGCGAGGCGGTGGTGCTGGCCCGGGATGACCGCCAGCGGGCCAAGGTGCTGGTGGGCTACGTGGTGACGCAGGCCAGCGTGGAGGCCTTGCGTGAACACGTGGCCGAGCACTTGCCGGCGTACATGGTGCCCGGTGCTTTCGTGCTGCTGGAGAAAATGCCGCTCAACGCCAATGGCAAGATCGACCGCAAGCAATTGCCAGCCCCGGATTTCGCCGCACAGAGCGCGGCGCGCCATGTGGCACCCCGCACCGCGCTGGAGCAGCAGATGGCCGATGCCTGGCAGGAGCTGCTGGGCCTTGAGCGGGTGGGCGTGGAAGACCATTTCTTCGAACTGGGCGGGCACTCGTTGCTGGCCACCCAGCTGATCGGCCTGGTCGGCAAGCTGACCGGCAAGGACCTGCCCCTGCGCGTGGTCTTCGAACGACCGACCATCCGTGGCATGGCCGAGTGGTTGCAGGCCCAGGATGACCATGCGCAACCCCGAGGCCCGCAGCGCCTGCCGCGCCCCGAGCGCTTGCCGCTGTCGTTCGCGCAGCAGCGCATGTGGTTCCTGCAACAACTCGAACCGAGCAGTCCGGCCTACAACCTGGCGGGGGCTGTGCGCCTGCTGGGCAACGTGCAGGTGTCGGCGTTGCAGAACGCCCTCGACGGCCTGCTGGCCCAGCATGAAGTGCTGCGCACCCTGTTCACTGGCGAGGCCGGTGAGCCCTGCCAGGTCATCGTTGCCGAGCTGCGCGCGCCGCTGCACACCCTCGAGGTCGCCAACGAAGAAGCACTGCACGAACACCTGCACGACGATGCGATGACGCCCTTCGTCCTCGACCAAGGCCCATTGCTGCGTGCCCGGCTGTATCGACTAGCGGACCAGGAGCACGTGTTGTCGCTGACCTGCCACCACATCATTGCCGATGGCTGGTCGCTGCAACTGCTGATCGACGAGCTGTGCCTGCGCTACCGCGCTGTGCTGGAAGGCCAGGCGCTGCCGCCAGCCTCCGGCGACGCCCTGCAGTACGCCGATTACGCGCTGTGGCAGCAGCAGTGGATGGGCAGCGAAGACTGCCGCCAGCAGTTGGCCTTCTGGCGCGAACAGTTGGCCGGCGAGCTTCCGGTATTGGAGCTGGCCAGCGATTTTCCACGTCCGGCACAACCTACCCAGGCGGGTGGACGGGTCGATATCGTGGTGGCCGAAGGGCTGGCTGCAAAGCTGCGTAGCTTCGCCTCGCTACAGGGGCTAAGCCCGTTCGTTCCGCTGCTTGGCGCCTACCAGTTGTTGCTGCGCGCGCACAGTGGCGAGCAGGACATCCTGGTCGGCGTGCCGGTGGCCAACCGTCACCAGGCGGCTACCCAGCATCTGCAAGGCTGCCTGGTCAACACCCTGGTCTATCGCCAGCCGCTGGCGGGCGGGCAAAGCCTGCAACAGTTGCTGACCGACCTGCAGGCCCGTTCGGTGCGTATCCAGGCCCACCAAGACCTGCCGTTCGACTACTTGATCGAGCAACTGGGCGTACCCCGTCAGGTCAGCTACAACCCGATTTTCCAGGCCATGTTCAACTACTTCCCCGGCCATGCGCTGGAGCGTATCGAACTGCCAGGGCTGATCGGCGAACCAATGGACAATCGGCCGCGCACGGCGCTGTGCGACCTGCACCTGGATGTGCGCGACACGGCCCACGGCATCAGCCTGAGTTTCGCCTACAGCCGAGACCTGTTCCGCGAGGCGACGGTAGAGCACATGGCGGCTCATTACCTAGCCCTGCTCGAGGTCATGCTGAGCAAGCCGGCGATACTCATCGGCGAACTGGCGGCCCACGTCGAGGGGGTGGCGGCACCGGCGCTGCTCGGCAAGCCGGTTGCTGGCAGTGAAGACCTGCTCGATGCATTCGACCGCCAGGTACGGCAGCGGCCTGACGCCGCCGCGCTGTGGGTTGGCGAGCAACGATTCAGCTATGCGCAACTGGCAGACGCGGTAGAACGCCTGGTGGGTGCGCTTCAGGCCCAGGGTGTCGGCCCTGAAGAGCGCGTTGCACTGTGCCTGCCCCGCGACCAGCGCCTGCCGATCGCATTGTTGGCGATCCTGCGCTGTGGTGCGGCCTATGTCCCGCTGGCCGAGGATGCACCTGCCGAGCGCGGCGCCTACGTGCTGCGCCAAGCCAGCCCGCGCCTGTGCCTGGTGACCGCGCAGAGCGCAGCGCTAGTGGGCGCGTGGGGCGGCGCTGTGCCGCTGCTGGATATCGACAAGGTTGCCCACCACAACCCGCTCACCGCTCCCCGGGTGTTGCCTGGGCATCTGGCCTACCTGCTGTACACCTCCGGCTCCACCGGCCAGCCCAAGGGCGTGGCCATCGACCGTGGCAACCTGGCCAACCTGATGCTGGCGGTCGACGACGTATTGCCGCTGACCCCCAGCGACCGGGTGCTGGCACTGACCACTGCCACCTTCGATATCGCGGTGCTGGAGTTGCTGCTGCCGTTGGCGCGTGGTGCCAGTGTGGTGCTGGCAGGGCGCGACCAGGCCCGCGACCCGCAAGCGATCGACCAGTTGCTGCAAGACACGCAGCCGACCGTGATGCAGGCCACCCCAGCCACTTGGCGCATGCTGGTGGCCCACACCCGCCGAAGCTGGCAGGGCGTGCGCGCAGTTTCCGGTGGTGAAGCACTGCCGGTGGCGCTGGCCCAGGCCATGCAAGGGCGGGGAGCGCAGGTCATCAATGGCTACGGGCCAACGGAGGCGACGGTGTACAGCACCTTCGAGCCGTTCCTGCACCCTAACGGCGGCGTGGAAGTGCCGATCGGCCAGCCGGTCGTCAACAGCACGGCCTATATCCTCGACGCCGACCTGCAACCGGTGCCGGACGGTGTGGCGGGCGAGCTGTACCTGGCCGGGGCCAGCCTGGGCCGGGGCTACCACGCCGCGCCCGAGTTGACTGCCAAGGCATTCGTGCCGGACCCGTTCGGCAACGGTGGGCGTATGTACCGTACCGGCGACCGCGTGCGCCGCAATGCCCTAGGCAGTCTGGAATACCTGGGGCGCCTGGATTTCCAGGTGAAGTTGCGCGGTTTCCGTATCGAACTGGGCGAAATCGAGGCCGTGCTGGCCGCCGTGCCTGGCATCCGCGAAGCTGCGGTCGTGCTGTTCGGCGTAGGCGAGCAAGCCCGGCTGGTGGCCTACCATGCGGGCGAGCCCCTGGATGAAGCTGTCCTGCGCGAGCAACTGGCCATGCGTTTGCCGGACTACATGCTGCCGTCACAGTTCGTGCACCTGGAGCGCCTGCCCCTGGGGGCCAGCGCCAAGGTCGACCGCAAGGCCTTGCCCGAGCCCCAGGCCCGCACAGGGCAGGGCGGTGCGCCACTGAGCCTGTGGGAAGCGCGCCTTGCCGTGCTGTGGGAAGAATTGCTCGGCAGCCAGGATATCGGTGCCGATGACCACTTCTTCGAGCTGGGCGGCCATTCGTTGCTGGCGGCCCGGCTGGTGGCGCGTATCGCTGAGCGTTATCAACGCCAGCTGGCCTTGCGCAGCGTGTTCGAAGCACCGACCCTCGCGGCGCAAGCCCAGCTTCTGGCCGAGGGCCAGGGCTCGATACCGGCCATCGTACGAGCCTTTGAAGGCGATACCGCGCCGTTGCACTTCACCCAGCAGCGCCTGTGGTTCATCGAACACCTGGAGGGCGATGCGAGTGCCTGGCACTTGTCGCTGGCCTTGCAGGTCGACGGGGAACTGCGCGCCGACCTGCTGGAGCGTGCGCTGGTCGAGCTGACCACGCGCCAGCACAGCCTGCGCACCCGTTTCGAGTCGGCTGAAGAGGGCCCGCTACAGCGTGTGGTCGAACTGCATGGTCCGCTGCTGCAAGTCTTCCACCTCGACAACGGTCGCGACATGAACACCGTCCTGCGCGAGCAGGCCTTGGTCGCCTTCGATAGCGCTGACCGACTGTGGCGTGCCTGCCTCTACCAGGGGCAGGGTCGCAATGTGTTGCAGATCACCCTGCATCACTTGATCGCCGACGCGCGCTCCCTCGAGGTGCTGTTCAGCGAGTTGCAGGCGTTGTACCGCGCCCAGGCCGACGGTACCCCGGCGGCCTTGCCGGCACTGGCGTTGCAGTTCCGCGATGTAGCGGCCAGCTGGCAAAGCCCTCAGGGCAGCACCCTGATCGACACGCAACTGCAATGGTGGCAGCAATACCTGGCGGGCGAGCCGCCGGTACTGAACCTGCCCACCGACCTGCCGCGTCCGGCCCGCCAGGGCTACCGTGGGCAGCGCCTGCGTTTCAACCTTGCTGCCGAGCAGGTCGTGCGCCTGCGGACGGTCGCACGCCAGCATGGCCTGACGGCCTTCGCGCCCTTGCTGGCCGCCTGGAAGCTGCTGCTGTCGCGGCACAGTGGCCAGCGTGAGGTGTGGATGGGCCTTCCGGTCGCGCAGCGTCACCAGGCGCATACCGAGCACCTGATCGGCTACTTCGCCAGCACCCAGGTGTTGCGCAGCACCCTGGAGCCGCTGCAATCGGTGCAAGGCTACTGGCAACAACTGCAACAGCAGCACCTGGAGGCCCAGCAGCATGCCGACGTACCGTTCGAGCGCCTGGTGGAAGCCTTGCAGGTACGCCGCGAGTTGAGCCATACACCGCTGTTCCAGGCGCTGTTCAACCTGATCCAGCGTGATGTCGGAGGGCAGCAGCCGAGCTTTGCCGGCCTGCCGGCGCAACGGCTGGACATCGACACCCACACCGCGCTGACCGACATCGGCCTGCATATCGAGCAGCACGGCGAGCAATGGCAGTGCGTGATCGAGTACAACACCGAGCTGTTCGTCGCCGCCACGGCCCGCCGCTATGCCGACGAATACCGTCACCTGCTCGATGGCATGCTGGCGGCGCCCGAGGCGTCGCTGTGGGACATCGACCTGGCCAACGCCGACCACGCCCTGGCCCAACGCCCTTGGCACTCGCCAGGCGAGGCGCTCAGCGCCGCACACGATGTCATCGCCCGGTTCCAGCAGCAGGTGCGCCAGACCCCACAGGCGCTGGCGGTCGACAGCCAGGCGCAGCAGCAGGACTACGCCGCGCTCAATGCCCAAGCCAACCAGATCGCCCGCGCACTGGGCGAGCAGGGGGTAGGCCAGGACGACCTGGTCGCGGTGTGCCTGAGCCGAGGGCCGTGGTTGCTGCCGACCTTGCTGGGCATCCTCAAGGCCGGTGCGGCCTACCTGCCGCTCGACCCCCAGCACCCGGCCGAGCGCCTGCGCTATATCGTCGAGCACGCCAAGGCGAACTGGCTGTTGGGTGACAGCGCCTGCGCAAAGACGTTGACGGCGCTTGCCAGCGACGGCCTGACGACGCTGACGGTCGATCACCTGCCACTGGCCGAGCACGCCGAGGGGGATCTCGACCTCAAGGTGCACGGCCAGCAACGTGCCTACGTGATCTACACCTCCGGCTCCACCGGGCGCCCGAAAGGCGTGCAGGTGAGCCGCGAAAACCTGGCCAACCTGCTGGCCGGGCTCGATCGCCAGCTGCCGCTGACGGCCAACGACACTTGGCTGGCCAGCACCACCTACGCCTTCGACATGTGCAAGCCGGAGCTGTACCTGCCACTGGTCAACGGCGCCTCGATGCTGTTGGCGCAACGCGAGCAGGTGGTGGACGGCCATCGGCTGTTCGAGCTGCTGCGCCGTGTCACGATCTTCCAGGCCACGCCTGCCGGTTGGCAGCTGCTGCTGGAAACCGAGCGCAACGACTGGCCGCCGCTGCGCGGGCTGATCGGTGGCGAAGCGGTACCGGCAGAGCTGGTGCGGGCACTGCAAGCCAAGGGCGTACAGTTGATCAACGCCTACGGGCCGACGGAAACCACGGTCTGGTCCACCACCCAGGTGCTGGGCAACGCGGGCATGAGCGGCGGTGTCGCCGAGATCGGCACGCCGTTGCTCAATACCCGCTGCTATGTGCTCGACGACATGCTCAGGCCGGTGCCGCTGGGTACCGTGGGCGAGCTGTACATCGGCGGTGCCGGCGTCACCCGCGGCTATCACCAGGCTCCCGAACTGACGGCGGCTGCCTACCTGCCAGACCCCTATGCCGATGCGCCGGGCCTGCGCATGTACCGCACCGGCGACTTGGTACGCCGCTTGGCCGATGGCCGGCTGGCCTACATCGGCCGCGCCGACTTCCAGGTCAAGGTGCGTGGCCTGCGTATCGAACCGGGGGAAATCGAGTCGCTGCTGCGGCGCTACCCAGGCGTCGAAGAAGCGCTGGTGATGCAGGACAGCTCCGGCAGCGCCCTGGTCGCCTGGCTCCAGGTACCTCAGGCAGAGGGCTTGGACAACGCTGCGGTACGCGCCTACCTGGAAACGACGCTACCGGCGTACATGGTGCCGACCCACTTCGTGGTGCTGCCACGCTTTGCCCTGAACGCCAACGGCAAGATCGACCGCAAGGCCCTGCCGCAACCCGAGCAGCAGGCACGCAGCCTGGCGGCCGTTGCACCGCAGAGCACGCTGGAGCGCGAACTGGCGCAGCTCTGGCAGGAGCTGCTTGGGCTGCCGACGGTGGGGGTGACCGACAGCTTCTTCGAACTGGGCGGTCATTCGTTGCTGGCGATGCGCCTGATGACCCGTATTGAAACCCGCTATGGGGTTCGGCTCGACCTGCGTGGGTTGTTCCAGGACCCGACGGTCAGGGGCCTTGCTGCGCAGATCGAGCGCCCGCAGGGGCCGTCTGCCGACCAGGCGCTGGATGAAATGCAGCGCCTGCTCTCCGAGATGGAAGACTAAGGATGGATGCAATGACGCAACAGGCATTCCTTGAGATTGCCCAACGCCTGGCCTCGCTGCCAGCGGACAAGAAGGCGTTGTTCCGCCAGCGCCTGGCCGAGAAGGGCATCGACAGCTGGCGCTTGCCGATCGTGCCGGCAGCGCCGGGCGAGGTCGTGTTGTCCCAGGCCCAACAACGTTTCCTGGGCACCCAGGCCAATGCACGGGCGCTGTACAACCTGTGCTCGGTACTGCGTTTCGATGGCGAACTGGCGCTTGAGCCCCTTCAACAGGCGTTGCAGCGGCTGGTGCAGCGGCACGAGATCCTGCGCACGTGCTACCCCAGCGACGCCCAGGGCAAGCCATTCGCCCAGTGCCTGGATCACCAGGTCGGCCTGCCTGCGGTGCAGCGCCTGGCGGCTGGCATCGACAGCGAACAGTGGTGCGCCGACACCTACGCTGCCGAGCTCGCCAAACCGTTCGACTTGACCTGCGAAGTACCCTTCCGGTTGGCGCTGTTCACCGATGCAGCGCAGCGTAGCATCTGGCTGTTCTTCACCATCCACCATGTGGCCTACGACGCCTGGTCGGCGCAGCAACTGGCCCATGAGCTGGCCGACAGCTACCGCACCTTCGCCAGCAACGAACCCTCGGCGCTGGCCCCGCTGCCGATCCAGTACCGTGACTTCGCGGCATGGGAGCACGAGTGGCTGGCCAGCGAGCAGTGCGCCGCGCAACTGGCCTGGTGGCAACAAGCGCTGGCTGATGCTCCGGCGGCATTCGAGCTCGATGGCGACCGCCCCCGGCCACCCGCTGCGCGCCGTACCCATAGTGGTGCGGTGGAGGTCCGCGAGCTGCCGGCCGAGCTGTCGCAGCAGATCGAGGCGGCCATCCGGCGCCAGGGCGTGACCCTGTACATCTATGGCCTCAGTGCCTTCAGCTGGCTGCTGGCGCGCTACAGCGACGAGCGCGACCTGTGCCTGGGGACTTCAGTGGCACACCGGGACCGTCCCGAGCTGATGCCCCTGATCGGGCCGTTGCTCAATACCTTGGTGATCCGCCAGCAGTTGCACGGCAACCCCGAGTTCAGCGAAACCCTGCGCCGCACCCGCGACACCTTGGCCGGCGCGTTCGATCACCAGACGTTGCCCCTGGAAACCCTGCTTCAAGCCTTGCAGCGTACCCGCGAAGCCCCCCTGTTCCGGGTGATGTTCGTGCAGGTCGACCTACCCGAGAGCCGACGCCTGGCCTTGCCTGGCGTCGAGGTTGAGGTACTCGACCCGCCCCAGCGCCATGCGCGATTCGACTTGACCCTGCGCCTGCTGCGCAGCACCACTGGCCAATTGCGTTGCGAGCTGGAGTACAGCGATGAGCTGTTCGACAAGGCCCGCGCACGGCAGTTGCTCGATGACTTGGTTGGATTGCTCGACAGCGTGTCGCTCGACCCGACGCTGAGCCTGGATACGCTCACGCTTTGCTCATCGCCCAGCGAATGGGCCGGGCCTGCTGCTCCGGCAGCGGTGCCGCTAGACCAGCGTGTGCAGCAATGGGCTGCGCAACGCCCCGATGACGCGGCGCTGATCGATGAGCGGGGTGCCTTCAGCCATGCCCAGCTACAGGGTGCGATCGGAGCCCTGGACGAACAGCTGGATCGCCATGGCGTCCTGCCGGGTGATCGCGTGGCGCTGCTGATGCCGCGTTGCCGCGAGCAGGTAATCGCCATGCTGGCGGCCTGGCGCGCAGGTGCAGTGTGCGTATTCCTCGACCCCAAGCAGCCCGAGCAGCGCCTGGCCCGCTTGCTGGACGACTGCCAGGCACGCCTTTGCCTGAGCCTGGACGGCCGCGCGCTGGCGGGCACACCGGGTGTGCAGGTACAGGCGCATGGCGCGCCGCAGCACGCCCCCCGCGCAAGCCGCAGCCAGCTCGACGGCGCGGCCTACCTGATCTATACCTCCGGCTCCACCGGCGCCCCGAAAGGCGTGCAGGTCAGCCATGGCAACCTGGCGACGTATGCCGCCGGTATCGCCGGGCGCCTGGCCTGCGAGCCCGGTAGCCGCTGGGCGACATTGGCCACGGTGGCCGCCGACCTGGGGCTGACCTGCGTGTTCGCCGCGTTGCATCAAGGCGACCCGCTGGTGCTGCCGGACGCCGAGCTGGCCTTCGATCCGCCAGCCTGGGCCGCCTTCCTGCAACGCCAGCCGGTGGACTGCCTGAAGATCGCGCCGTCTCACCTGCGCGGCCTGCTGGCCCTGGAGCATGCCGCCCAGGTATTGCCAAGGCGCTGCCTGGTGCTGGGCGGCGAGGGGCTGGATGCCACGCTGCTGCAACGGCTTCGACAGTTGGCCCCGACGTTGAAGGTATTCAACCACTACGGCCCCTCGGAAACCACGGTCGGCGTGGTGAGCGGCGAAGTGCACGAGGCGCTTGACGAGCAGCAGGCCTACCTGCCGCTGGGCCAGCCATTGCCGGGTGTGCAACTGCGCATCGTCGACCGCCAGGGGCGTTCGGTGCCGCGCGGCGTCAGTGGCGAACTGTGGATCGGCGGCCCCCAGGTTGCCATGGGCTACCTCGGCCAGCCTGAGCAAACCACCGCCTCATTCATTACCGCTGACGATGGCCAGCGCTTCTACCGCAGTGGCGACCGCGTGCGCCTGGATCGCCAGGACAACCTGCTGTTCCTGGGACGTGCCGATGACCAACTGAAGATTCGCGGCTTCCGCGTCGAGCCAGGGGAGGTGGGTGCATGGCTCGCCGGGCAGGCGGGCGTGGCCCAGGCGGCGGTGCTGGGCCAGGTGATTGGCGAGCGCCTGCAATTGGTGGCCTACCTGGCGCCGATGCTCTCGGCGCAACAGCTAGAAGCCTTGCAGGCGTTGGCGCGTGAGCAACTGCCTGAGCCGTTGCTGCCGGCACACTGGGTATGCCTGGCGGCACTGCCGCTGGCGGCCAACGGCAAGCTCGACCGCAAGGCGCTGCCGCTGCCTGAAGTGTCGCAGGCGGGCGATGACGCGGCACCGCCGCAGGGTGCTACAGAGACCAAACTGGCCGCGCTGTGGTGCGGTTTGCTGGGCATTGCCCAGGTGGCCCGCTTCGATGACTTCTTCGCCCTGGGCGGCGATTCGATCCTTGGCCTGCAACTGATCGGCCTTGCCGCACGCCAAGGCCTGCGCCTGACGCCACAAGCCGTGCAGCAGCACGCGCAGCTGGCAGACATGGCACTGCAAGCCGATTTCGCTGCGCAGCCGACCCTGAAAGTGCTGCTGGAGCTATGGCGTGAGCTGCTGCAGCAACCGACGCTGGGCGCCGACGATGACTTCTTCGCCGCCGGTGGCGATTCGATTCTCAGCCTGCAACTGATCGCCCGCCTGCGCCAGCAGGGCCTCGGCCTGATGCCGGCGCAACTGCAACAGCACCCCACCGCCCGGCAACTGGCCGAGGTGCTGCAACCGGTCGCAGCAGGCAAGCCTGCGGTGGAGCCCAGGCCGGCGCGGTCGGATGCCCAGCGTTTGTCGCACGCCCAGCAACGGGTGTGGTTCATGCAGCAGTTCGCGCCCCAGGGCAGCGCCTACAACGTGACCCAGTGGCTGGCACTGGAAGGCGAGCTGGACATCGACGCGCTGGCCATGGCGGCGCAAGCACTGGTGCAACGCCATGCCGCGTTGCGTTGCCGGTTCTTCGAGCGCGATGGCCAGGTGTTGCAACGCCTGGTCGACACCCGCGAGCCCGTGCTTGCACAGCATGACCTGCGCGGTGCCGCGTCGTTGCAGGTGAATGCCCGCATCGCCGAACTGGCCCGCCGCGCTTTCGACCTCGAGCACGGCCCCTTGCTGGCGCTGGATTTGCTGCGTATCGATGAGCAACGCTGGCAGTTGCTGTTCAACGTGCATCACATCGCCGTGGATGGTTGGTCGATGGCCTTGCTGGTGCAGGATTTCGCCCAGCTGTATCGCCAGGCGCGGGAGCGCCACCCACTGAGCGAGCAGACGCAGGGCGGTGACCTGCTGGCCCTGATCGAACAGCAACGCGCGCAACTGGAAGCCGAAGGCGGTCGGCCGCTGCTGGACTATTGGCAGGCGCGCTTGGATGGCCTGCCGGACGAGCCCTTGGCATTGCCGCTGGACCACCCGCGCCCCGCCGTACAGGAACTGGCCGGCGCACGCCTGCACCTGGCCTTGCCGGACGGGCTGATGAGCGCGTTGCAACAGCGCGCCCGCGAGTGGGGCGTAACGCCGTTCGTGCTGTGCTTCGCGGCCCAGCAGTTGTTGCTGTGGCGCCACGGTGCCGGTCGCGACTTCGCCATCGGCGTGCCCCTGGCCGGACGTGAAGCGGCGCAAGCGCAGACATTGGTGGGTCTGTTCGTCAACACCCTGGCCTACCGTGCGCGCATCGAGCCGCAGCACACGCTGGCCGCCTTCGTAAGCGGTACCGCCAATGCCTGGCAACAAGACACCCAGCACCAGGCGTTGCCGTTCGAACAACTGCTCGACACCCTGCAGGTGCCTCGCAGCCTGGACCGCACGCCGCTGTTCCAGGTGATGTTCAACTACCAGGCCGACCATGACGCGCAGCGTCGCCTGGAGCTTCCGGGGGTGAGCGTGCAAGCGCAAGCGTTGCCGGACGCTGCGGTGAGCGCCAAGTTCGACCTGACCTTCAACCTGTTCAGTCAAGGACGCGGCGAGCAGGCCCAGGGCGAACTGATCGTCGAATACGCCACGGCGCTGTTCCTGCCCGCGACGGCACAGCGCTTGGCCGACGACTACCTGGGCCTGCTGGATACATTGGCGCACGCGGCGGGTGAGCAGCCGCTGGCCGGGTTGACCTTGGCTTCGACAGCCGGGCTGCAAACCGGTGGCGATACCCTGGCCGTGCCCGCAGAAGCCGACCTACTGTTGCGCTTCCAGGCCCAGGTGGCCTTGCACCCCGAGCGTATTGCGCTGGTGGCCGGAGAGCAGCGGCTCAGCTACGCTGAACTGGACCAGACGGCCAACCGCCTGGCCCATTGGCTGCTTGCCCAAGGGCTGCCCGCGCAGTCGCTGGTTGCCTTCTGCCTGCCGAGGGATGCGCGCCTGCTGGTCACGCTGCTGGCGATCCAGAAGGCCGGTATGCAGTACCTGCCGCTGGACCCCGCGCAGCCTGTGCTGCGCCAGCGCATGATTCTGGAGCGCGCACGCCCGGCGCTTTGCCTGTTCGAGCCGCAGGACGGCGAGTCGCCGCTGCCCGCTACGGTGAAGGCCGTGGCCTGGGAGCAGGTCGACCTGCCTGCCCAGCCCACCTCGGCCCCGGCGCCGTTGCTGCACCCCCAGGCGCTGATCTACACGCTGTACACCTCCGGTTCCACCGGTGTGCCTAAGGGCGTAGAAGTGAGCCGTGGCGCGTTCGCCAACTTCCTGCTGGCCATGGAGCGGGTAGTGCCTGCCAGTGAGTTGCAACGGGTGCTGGCCCTGACCACCATCACCTTCGATATCGCCGGGCTGGAACTGTACCTGCCGCTGGTCAACGGCGGCTGCGTAGTGCTGGCCAGTGAAGCCGAGCGGGTCGACCCGCAATTGCTCGGCGAATTGGTCCGTCGCCATGCTGTGCAGTTGATCCAGGCGACGCCGGCGACCTGGAGCCTGCTGCTCGAAGGCGACCCCGAGGCGCTACAAGGGCGTCTGGCGCTGGCCGGTGGCGAAGCGTTGGCGCAGGATCTCGCGGCTCGGCTGCAACAGCGGGTCGCTCGCCTCATCAACGTCTACGGGCCCACCGAAACCACGGTGTGGTCCACCAGCACCGAGGCCGTCGGCAGTGCTCAAGCGGTGGTGTCGATTGGCCGACCATTGCTCAATACCCGCTGCCATGTGCTGGACGAGACGCTCTGCGAAGTGCCGCCGGGCTGTGTTGGCGAGCTGTATATCGCTGGCAGCGGCCTGGCGAGGGGTTATGCCGACCAGCCAGGGCTCACCGCCCAGCGTTTCATCGCCGACCCGTTCGGCGCGGACGGTGGCCGCCTGTATCGCACCGGTGACCTGGTGCGCTGGCAGGCCGATGGGCAGCTGTACTTCCTGGGCCGTAACGACGGCCAGGTCAAACTGCGCGGTTTTCGTATCGAACTGGGTGAAATCGAAGCGGCCATGCTGGCGTTCCCTGGCGTCGCACAGGCCGTGGTCGTGGTGCAGGAGGAGCAACTGGCCGGGTTCTGGGTCTCGTCGGCGAATGCACAGGTGGTGGAGCCTGCCGCCCTGCGCGAGCACCTGGCGACGCGTCTGCCGGTGTACATGCAGCCCAGCGCCATGCGTGCGCTCGACAGCCTGCCGCTCAACAGCAATGGCAAGGTCGACCGCCAGCAACTGCCGACGCTTGGCGCGCAAATCACGGCGCTTGCCGAGCAGGATCAACGACCGCTGAGCGCAACCGAAACACTGCTCAAGGATGTCTGGCAGCAGGTGCTCAAACTTGAGCGAGTGCCGGCGAACGGCCACTTCTTCCAACTGGGTGGGCATTCGCTGATTGCGGCCCAGGTACGTGCGCGGCTGCGCGAGCACGGCCTGGACATCCCGCTGCGCTGGCTGTTCGAAACACCCCGCTTGCACGAACTGGCCGCACGCATCGATGCGCATACACCTGAGCAGGCTCAGACGTTGCCCGCCATCGTCGCGGTCGACCCTGGCCAGGACCAGCCGCTGTCGCCTGCGCAGCAGCGGTTGTGGCTGATGCAGTCGCTCAACCCCGCTGACACCGGCTTCAACATGGGCAGCGCAGTGCACCTGCGCGGCGAGTTGGATGTGGCGGCGCTGGAGCGCTCCCTGCAACGCTTGCAGCAGCGACACGGCATTCTGCGCACCACCTACCACGAAGTTGCCGGGCACACCGTGCAGCGCCTGCACGCCCAGGTGTCGCTGAGCCTTACACCGCAGCCGAGCAGTGCCGAACACTGGCAGGCCCAGCTGCACGAACTGGCCAGGCAACCGTTCGCGCTCAGCCATGACCTGCCACTGCGCGCGACCTTGCTGCACGTGGCGCCGGGTTGGCACGTCCTCCACCTGCTGATGCACCACATCGCCTCCGACGGCTGGTCGGCCGGGCTGCTGGTAGACGAGCTAGTGGCAGGCTACCGCCACCCAGATCAAGCGCCAGCACCCTTGCCGATCCAGTACGTCGACTATGCGGTCTGGCAGGGCAGCGAGGCTCTGCGTGAGCGTCACCGCCAAGGCCAAGCCTGGTGGCGCACGCAGTTGGCGGGCATTCCCGAGCAGGTGCCGTTGCCGTTCGACTTCCCTCGACCGGAGCACGACGACGGGCAGGGCGGCGCCGTGGATGCGCGGCTCTCGCCCGAAACCCTGGCACAGGCAAAGGCCCTGGCCCAGGACAACGGCGTTTCCCTGTTCATGCTGCTGGTCACCTTGTATGCCTTGGTCCTGCATGAGCAGACCCACGGCGAAGACCTGGTGATTGGCACCGACATGGCCAACCGCGAGCACGCCGACACCGAAGCGCTGATCGGCTTCTTCGTCAACCTGCTGGCCCTGCGTGTGCGCGTGCGTCCTGGGCGCAGCTTCCGCCAGCAACTGCAAGAGGTCGGGCAGATGTGCCTGTCGGCCTTCGCCTGGCAGGACACGCCTTTCGAACAGGTGGTGCAGGCCTTGGAAATGCCTCGTCGCAGCAACGTGCACCCGCTATTGCAAACCCTGTTGGTGCTCGACAACACGCCGCGCCACAGCCATCGCCTGGACGCGCTGGACATCACCCCGATCGACGCCGAGCAGCAGCATTCGAAGTTCGACATGGCGCTGTTCGCCCGCGAAGACGAGCAAGGCTTGGCACTGCGCTGGGTGTACCGCACCCGGCTGTTCCGTGCCGCGACCATCGAGCGCCTCGATGCGCGCCTGCACGCGGTATTGCAACAGGTGCTGGGCAATCCGGACTGCTCGCTTGTGCAATTGATGTCGGCGCCCACGCCCCACGACAACCTGACTACCGGTGCCAAGGGAGGCACGTCCATGACCCTGGAAAACCCTGTGCAACGCAAGATGAGCAAACTGGGCAAGCTGCGCCAGGCCGCTCCTGCTGCGGTTCAGGACACTGTGCAGGCCGCTCCGCTGCGCGAGGGCTCGGCGTTTCCGCTGCTGGTGCGCAACCGCGAGCCGGAGCTGGCACCGGCGCTGTGGGCCGAGAACAACCGCGAGCGGGTCGAAGGCTGGCTGCGCGAGCATGGCGGCATTCTGTTCCGTGGCTTCGACCTGCCCACGCCCGCGGACTTCGAGCGTTTCTGCCAGGCGCTGTGCCCCGACCTCTACGGTCACTATGGCGACCTGCCGAAGAAGGAGGGCGGCGAGAAGATCTACAAGTCCACGCCGTACCCCAAGGACCGCATGATCCTGTTCCACAACGAGAGCGCCCACCAGCACCGCTGGCCGCGCCGCCAGTGGTTCTACTGCGAGGTGCCGGCCAGTGTCGGTGGCGCCACGCCGATCGTCGACAGCCGCGCGGTGTATCGCGAGCTGCCGGCGTGGTTGCAGGCCAAGCTGCGCCAGAAGCAACTGATGTACGTGCGTAATTTCACCGCCAACATCGATGTCAGCTGGCAGCACTTCTTCCGCACCGAGTCGCGGGATGAGGCCGAGCGCATCTGCCGAGAGGGCAATATCCAGTTCGAATGGCGTGGCGCTGACGACCTGCATACCCGCCAGGTATGCCCGGCGGTGATCCTCCACCCACTGACCGGCGAGGCCAGCTTTTTCAACCAGGTACAGCTGTATCACCCGGCGTTCCTGGACGAGGACATTCGCCAGCAGTTCCTGCGTGCTGGCGAGCAGGCGCTGCCACGCCAAGTGTTCTATGGCGATGGCAGCCCGCTGGAAGCCGAAGCCATCGAGGCGATCAACAGCGCCTACGACCACTGCGCCGTGCGTTTCGACTGGCAGCGTGGTGATGTGGTGATGCTCGACAACATGCTGGCAGCCCACGCCCGCGACCCGTTCGACGGGGAGCGCCGCATCGTGGTGGCCATGGGTGAGATCTACACCCGCGAGCAGGTCACTGCGGCACCGGCACTCGCCGCCGATGAGCAGGAGGTGCAGGCATGATCGACCTCGGCCTGGCCCTGTCGCCGCAACAGAAACAACTGGCCGTTGCCCACGCCGCCGAACGCCACTGGGTGATGCTGCACCTGCCGGGCGCCGATGGCGGCGTACTGCGCGAGCGGCTGCACGCCTTGGCCTTCGAGCATGAAGCGCTGCGCCTGCGCTTCGAGCGGCCGCAAGGCGCTACCGGGCTGCGCCAACGGGTTCGCGAAAATGCCCAGGTGCACTGGCATGACGTTCCTGGCATCGACCTTGGCAGCCTTGCCCGCGAAGGGCTCGCCTGGGAAGACGGCGCGCTGTCGGCCTGGTGGCAAGGCCAATGGCTGCTGCTGGCGGCGCCCGTCTGCTCGCTGGACCTGCGAAGCCTGCACGCACTGGGCGCGCTGCTGGTCGGCGAGCTGACACCGCCCGCCGAGGCCCCGATGCAGTACAGCCAATACGCCGACTGGATCAACGAGCTGCAACGCGATGAAGACGCCGAGCAGGGCGCGCAGTTCTGGCGAAACCTGAACCTGGGCCAGGTGCCGGGGTTGAGGCTGGTCGAGCGCTACGGCTTGCCGAGCGGCCAGGCAGGGCAGGTCACCTGTGGCTTGCCGGCGACCACGCTCACGACACTGAAGGCATTGGCCGCCCAATCGGGCGTCGATGAGCCCTCGCTGCTGCTGGCTGCCTGGGGCGGCTTGCTGGCAAGGCTCAATGGCCAGGCCAGCGCGCAGTTGGTGGTGCAGCACGATGCACGTGAAGACTATGACGAACTGGCCGGTGCACTGGGGGTGTTCGAACAGAGCCTGCCGCTGGTGCTACGCGTCGCTGCCGAGTCCAGCTGGCTGGACAGTGCGCGCCAGCTGGCGCGTCAGCGTGACAATGCCCTGGCCTGGCAGGAGCACGTCAGCCAGCCGGCAGTGCTGCCGGACTGGCGCGATGCCTTGCAGGCCGGTCTGCGGGTATCGCGCCCAGCCAGGCTTGAGGCACAACGGTCTCTGTCCTGGCACTCTGCGGTGGAACTGCTGTTGCACGTCGAGCTGGACGAACAAGGGCAGGGCGCGCTGACACTGGCCTACGACACCGGGCTGTACCGCGCCGATGCAATGACCCGTCTGCTGAGGCGTTTCACGCTGTGGCTGGAGCAGTTGCTGGCCGATGCTGGGAGCACCATGCCCGAGCGCCTGCCGTTGCTGGCGGACGAGGAAGCAGGGTTGAGCGGCGTGGCCGAACCCGGCGAAGATCTCGACCTGGTCGACGCTCTGCGTGACCACGCCCAGCGCCACCCGCAGCGCCCAGCTCTGCGCGATGGCGGCTGGCAGCTGTCGTATGCCGAGCTGGACGCGCTGAGCGACCGCGTCGCGAACCAGCTGCGCCTTGCCGGTGCTGGCCCTGAGCAGGTGGTCGGGCTCTACCTGCCTCGCAGCGGCCATGCGCTGGTCGCGATGCTGGCGTGCTTCAAGGCCGGCGCCGCCTATCTGCCGCTCGACCCGCAGCAACCGCCATTGCGCCTGGCGGCGATTCTCGACAGCGCGCGCCCCTGCCTGGTACTGCACCTGGATGAACTGCCCGCGCCCGAGGGCGTGCCAGGCTTGGCCTGGTCGAAGGCCAGCGAAGGGCCACGCTTGAGCGCCGAGCCTGCGGCCCCGGCGGACCGGCTGGCGTATGTGCTCTACACCTCCGGTAGCAGTGGCACACCGAAGGGCGTGCAGATCGAGCACGGCCAATTGCGCCACTACAGCAACCAGGTCGCCGAAGCCTTGCAGCTTCCCCATGCCGCTCATTACGGGCTGGTGTCGTCGTTGCAGGCCGACCTGGGTAACACCGTGCTGTTCCCGGCCTGGCTGCGCGGCGGCTGCGTGCACCTGCTGGCCCAGGAGGCGGTCACCGATGCCCATGCCTTTGCCGAAGAATTGGCTCGTCATCCGCTGGATGTGTTGAAGATCGTACCCTCGCACCTGGAAGCCTTGCTCGGCCAGGGGCCGGTCGGGGCGGTGCTGCCGCGCCAGGTGCTGGTGCTGGGCGGTGAAGCGATCGGCGAACGCCTGGCAGCGCGCTTGGCCAGCGATAACGCGCGCTGCCGAGTGTTCAACCACTACGGTCCCACGGAAACCACGGTAGGCGTGTTGTGGCGGGCATTCGACCCGGCCTCGGGCAGCCTGGGCAGCGCCCTGGACCGGGTGATCGGTGACAACCGCATCGACCTGCTCGATGCCGCCGGGCACCGCGTGCCGAGCGGCCAGCCGGGCGAGCTGTGCATCACGGGGCGTAACGTCGCCCGTGGTTATCTCGGTAATGTCGGGCCCCAGGCATTCGACGTCGATCCAACGAGTGGCCTGCGGCGCTACCGAACCGGCGACCTGGGCTTGCGCCAGGCCGATGGTGCGCTGCGCCTGCTTGGGCGCAATGACCAGCAAGTGAAGATTCGCGGTTTCCGCCTGGAGTTGTCCGAGGTAGAAGCCGCCTTGCTGGCCCAACCAGGCGTGGAGCAGGCGGCAGTGCTGCTCGACGGTGCTGGTGAGCAGGCGCGGTTGTTGGCGCTCTTCGTCGAAGACCCGCTGTCGACATCGACCGTCGAGGCGCGTCGTGCAGAACTTGCGCAACGCTTGCCTGACTACATGCTGCCCAGCGCGTTGTTGCCATTGAAGGCGCTGCCGCTCAACGCCAATGGCAAGCTCGACCGGCAGCTGCTGCTAAGCCGCGCCCGGCAGGCGCTGCAACGCCAGCATGTAGCACCCGCAAACGCGCAGGAACAGGCGGTATTGGCGATCTGGTGCGAAGTGCTGGGCACCGATGACATTGGCGTCACCGACAACTTCTTCGCCAGTGGCGGCCATTCGCTGGCAGCCATTCGCGTGGTATCGCTGCTGCGCGAACGCCTGGCGCTGGACCTTCCGACCAACCGCCTGTTCGAGCGCCAGACGGTGCGTGCGCTGGTGCAAGACCTGGAGCCGGGCAAGCAGGCGATCTGTCGCAGCCTGGGCGCCGAGCGCGACAGCGGGCCGGTGCTGCTGCTGGTGCATGGTGCCCAAGGCCATCTGCAGATGTACCAGCCGCTGTTGCAGGCACTGGGTGGACACGTCTGCGTCTATGGCCTGCAAGCGCCCGAGCAGGGCTGGGAAGCGCCGACTGACGTGGCGTCGCTGTTGAGCGCGTACGCCAACAGCCTGCCCGCGAGCTTGAAGTCGCGCCCGCTGCTGGTGCTCGGCTGGAGCCTCGCTTCGCGGTTGGCCCTATTGTTGTTGCCGCACCTGCAAGCCCAAGGCTTCAACGTGCAGGCGCTGTGGGCCGTCGACCACGACCCGTCGCGCAGCCTCGATGGCGGCGACGACGAAAGCGGCCAGTTGCTGGCGGACCTTGCGTTCTTCTGCCGCGCCCGTGGCGTGCAGCCAGGGGATGAGGATTGGCAGCTGATTTCGGCGGCGGCCCAGGGGCACGCCTATAAAGAGGCGCTTGTACGCGTGACGGCATTGGCGCAGGTCCAGGCCTTGCTGGGCGAGCAGGCCGCTGACCGGCAGGTGCTGGAGCAACTGGTACGCTACCGTGACATCAAGGCCGCACTGTACGCTCAGCGCCTGCCCCGCACCGAGGTGCCGTTGCTGCTCTGGCGTGGCCGCGAGCATGCCGACCTGACAGCGGCATGGCAGGCCTTGGCGCCGATTCAGCAGCAGTGGCACGTGGATGCCGGGCACCACCAGATGCTGGAGCAGGCCAGCCTGGCGCAGGCATTGCGCGATGCCCTGCAACTTCCCATCGAAGGATCGTCGACACCATGAAGTTGTTGAGAGAGTTGTTGTTCGAGGCCCGCTGGCGCATTGCGCTGGCGGTCATCAGCAGTGCCTTGAGCGCTGTGGCGGGCGTTGGCCTGGTTGGCTATATCAACCACAGCCTTGCCCAGGGCATCACCCAGATGGGCGAGGCCATCGCGGTGTTCGCCGGGCTGCTGGTACTGCTGTTCGTCAGCGGCATCGTGTCCCAGCGGCTACTGGTGCAAATTGGCCATAGGTTGGTCTACCAGTTGCGCATGCGCCTGGTCGGCCGGTTGCTCGGTACGTCGCTTGAGCGTGTCGAGCAACTGGGCAGCCCCCGGCTGTACAACGTGCTGACCAAGGACATCGCCACGGTGGCGACGGCCTTCAAGCAACTGCCGATCTCGCTGTACAACGGCCTGCTGCTGTTGACCGGCCTGGGCTACATGGCCTGGTTGAGCCTGCCGTTCTTCGGCCTGACGCTGCTGGTGATGGCCTTTGGCGTGGCGCTGGACGTCACCCTGGGCAAGCGCATCAAGCTACTGATGCGCGCTGTGCGCCAACAGGACGATCAACTGGCCGAGCAATTCGATGCAGCCATCCAAGGCCGCGCCGAACTGGGGCTGTCCCGCGCCCGTCGTGGCGTGCTGTATCACCTGCGGCTGGAGCCGGTGGCGCGTGCCTCGCGGGATGCCTCGGTCAAGGCCGACACTTTGTGGGCGGTGAACCTCAACTGGACCACGCTGCTGGTGTTCCTGCTGATCGGCACCCTGTTCTTCCTGGGGCAGGGGCTGGGCCTGCTGAGCCAGCCGGTGGTGGTGGGCTACGTGCTGGCGATCATGTTCCTGCGTACGCCGATCGCGATCATCCTCGACGCGATTCCAGCGGTGATCCGCGGCCATGTGGCGTTGCAAGCCATCGATGAGCTTGCGCTCGGCGAAATGGCCGAGCTCAAGGGCAGCGGGCAGGCCGTACAGCCTTTCAGCGAACTGCGCCTGGACAATGTCAGCTACCGCTATGGCGGCCAGGGCGAGGAAGGCGGTTTCACCTTGGGGCCGGTGAACCTGACCATCCGCCGGGGCGAGCTGGTATTCCTGGTGGGCGGCAACGGCAGCGGCAAGTCGACGCTGGCCAAGCTGCTGACCGGGTTGTACGCGCCCAGCGCCGGCAGCCTGTGGTTGAACGGCAAGGTGATCTCAGGCGACGCCGATGCGGCATGGCACCGCGAGCACTTCGCCGCGATCTTCGCCGACTTCCATCTGTTTTCCGATGTGCTTGGCGAGGGCGGCAGCCTCGAAGGGCTCGATGGCCGGGTGCAGCACTACCTGCAACGCCTGGCACTCGACCACAAGGTGCGCTTCGAGAACGGCCGACTGTCGACCACGCGTCTATCCCAGGGCCAGCGCAAGCGCCTGGCCTTGCTGTTGATGATGATGGAAGGGCGCGAGGTGCTGCTGCTGGATGAGTGGGCCGCCGACCAAGACCCGGTGTTCCGCCATGTGTTCTACAGCGAGCTGCTGGCTGAACTGAAGGCGGCGGGCAAGACCGTCATCGCGATCAGCCATGACGACCGCTACTTCGACGTGGCCGACCGTGTCTACCGCCTGGACTACGGGCAACTGGTGGATTACGACCGGGAACGGGAAACGCCGTTCCGCCAGGTGCAGTGAGGCGCGGCCATGTCAGTCCAATACCTGGCGGCGCGCCGGCTCGATCGGGCAACTGCTGCAATAGCCGGCCCCCTTGAGGTGATAGCGCACGCAGCAGATCCGGCGGCGGCGGGTTTCTTCGTCTTCACGCCCATCGGCATAGGTGATCGGCTCGAACAACGGGTTGCGTTGACCATCTGGGCGCAGGCGGCTGCGCAGGATCTGCCGGGCAGGCGCCGTGCAGCCGGGCGTGGCCAGCGGGTGCAGCTCGGTGCGGGTGATAGCGAATTCGAAGGTGTTGCCGATGTTGCTCCAGAACAACCTCGGTGCACCGCCACAAACCGCGGTCAGCGCCGTCACCAGCGGCTCGAGGTGGTCATCGATCAGGTAGCTGAAACGCTGGAAGCCATCGTCGCCACCGGTGGCTTGGCCATCGTGAGCCAGTTCCAGCGCCTGGGGCCGACCATTGGGCGCCAGCACCAGGCCCGCTTCGGACAGGGCCACGGGCAGCGCGCGCTGCAACAGCAGGTTGGCGGCGACCACCGGGACCAGGAAGGTGCTGATGTACCACTTCGACCACAGCGACACGGCGGCAATGCGGTGCTGGGCCGCATGCTGGCGTTGCAGGTCATCGAAGAAACGCCCGAGGTCTTCGCGCAGGAAGAAGGTCTCGGTATTGACCGCCGTGCTGCCCGGGAGGGGCAAGCGAAGGTTGTCGGCATAACGTTGCAGAGGGCCGCAGAGCAACGGCGAAAGGCTGGCGATCATCGTTCCATCCGGGATCGAGGCAGGGCTGGAGTGTATCAGTTCACAAAACGGGCGCCAGCATGGCAGCCCCCTTCATGTTTCAACACAAGGAGTTTCCCATGAGCCTGGACAACCCCGACACCCGTTTCCTGGTGGTCGTGAACGATGAGCAGCAGTATTCGATCTGGCCGGACTACAAGTCCGTGCCGCAGGGCTGGCGCAGTACCGGGTGCGAGGGCAGCAAGCAGGAGTGCCTGGCCTACATCGAGTCGGTGTGGACCGACATGCGCCCGCTGAGCCTGCGCCAAGCCATGCAGGCCAACGGTCAAGGCTAAGCCTCTATAACTCTTCCGGACACGCATCCATGGACAAGATCGAGTCAATCGCTGAAGCCACTTTCACCTTGGAACACTTCCGCCGCCAGCCGCCCCGGGTGCTGGACAGCAATGCCTGGCTGGAGCGCCAATCGCAGCGCGAGTCGTCGGCGCGCTCCTACCCACGGCGTATTCCGCTGGCGTTGGTCGAGGCCCACGGCCTGTACGTGCGTGACAGCCAGGGCCAGTTCTTCATGGACTGCCTGGGCGGCGCCGGCACCTTGGCGCTGGGCCATAACCACTCGGTCGCCGTTGCCGCCATGCGCCAGACCCTGGATTCGGGGCTGCCGTTGCACACCCTGGACCTGACCACGCCGGTCAAGGAGGCATTCGTCGATGAGTTGTTCGACTGCCTGCCACCTGCGTTCGCCAGCCAGGCCCGCGTGCAGTTCTGCGGCCCGACCGGCGCCGATGCCATCGAAGCCGCACTCAAGCTGGCCAAGATCGCCACCGGCCGCAAGGGCGTGTTCACCTTCTCGGGCGGCTACCACGGCATGACCCATGGGGCGCTGAGCCTGATGGGCAACCTGGGGCCGAAGAACCTGCCAGGTTCGTTGATGGCCGACGTGCAGGTGCTGCCATACCCCTATGACTACCGCTGCCCGTTCGGGCTCGGCGGCGAGGCAGGCATCGATGCTGGCCTGAGCCATATCGAACAGTTGCTCAGCGACCCCGAGTCCGGCGTACTGCCCCCAGCAGCGCTGGTGGTGGAGGTGATCCAGGGCGAGGGCGGGGTGATTCCGGCGCCGGCTCGCTGGCTGCAAGGGCTGCGTCGCCTGACCCGCGAGCATGGCGTGGTGCTGGTGATCGACGAGGTGCAGACCGGCTTCGCGCGTACGGGCGACTTGTTCGCCTTCGAGCACGCCGGTATCGAGCCGGATGTATTGGTGCTGTCCAAGGCACTGGGCGGCGGCTTGCCGCTGTCGGTGATCGTCTACCGGGAGGCGCTCGATCAATGGAAGCCTGGCGCCCATGCCGGCACCTTCCGCGGCAACCAGATGGCGATGGCGGCGGGTACCGCGACCTTGCGCTACCTGCGCCAAGAAGGCCTCGCCGCCCATGCCCGCGCCATGGGCCAACGGCTGATGGCCCACTTGAGCGAATTGCAGGGGCAATACCGGTGCATTGGCCAGGTGCGGGGTAGGGGATTGATGGTGGGGGTAGAGATCGTCGCACCACCGACCTTGGGCAAGAAAGCGCCGGCAGCCGATGGCGCTCTCGCGAAGGCGATTCAGCAGCAGTGCTTGCGCGAAGGCGTGATTCTCGAGCTGGGCGGGCGCCATGGTGCGGTGGTGCGCTTCCTGCCGCCGTTGATCATTCAGCCTGCGGAAATCGATGTGCTGGTCGAGAAGTTCCAGCGGGCGTTGTCGAGTGCGGTGCAGGTAGAGAGCCGGTCGGCATAGGCCTGAAGGCTGTTAGAGATCGCCCAGCGTGTGCTGCACGCTGGGCTTTTTTTTGCCTGCGATCCAGTACGTTTTAGCCGTGCGCCATGGGGCATCTTTCGGGCGATATGAACCCTCACATTCGATAAGCCGTGATTATTCATTGTCAGTGATGGATTGAAATTTGACCATTAAAAGGGCAAAATCAGTACGTAATTACATGGTACGTAACACAGTACGAAATAGTAGGAGCGAATATGGCCCGCGGCGGTATCAACAAGGCAGTGGTGCAGCAGGCCCGGCAAGCGCTGATCGCCCGGGGCGAACACCCGAGCATCGATGCCGTACGCATTGAGCTGGGCAACACTGGCTCCAAGACCACCATCCACCGCTACCTGAAGGAATTGGAAAGCCAGCAAGCGGTGGCGCCACAAGGCCTGGCCGCGCTGAACGAGCCGTTGGCCCGCCTAGTCGAACAGCTATCGGCGCAGTTGCAGGAAGAAGCCCAGTTGCGAATCGATGCTGCCGAGGCCGCTTTGGCCGAGCAGCGCGAGCAATTCGAGGCGCAATTGCAGCTGGCGCAGCAAGCATTGGCGGCCGCTCATCAACAGCATCAGGTACAAGCCAGCGCCCTGGCTGTCGAGTCGGAGCGGCTTGCTGACACCCAGCACAGCCTGCAAGCCGAACAGCTGCGCAATGCCAGCCTCAACCAGGCGCTCGGCGAGTTGCAGTTGCGCCTGAGCGACAAGGACGAGCAGGTTCGCTCGCTGGAAGACAAACACCGGCATGCCCGCGACGCGCTGGAGCATTACCGCAGCGCCAGCCGTGAGCAGCGCGAGCAGGAGCAGCGCCGCCACGAAGCCCAGGTGCAGCAGTTGCAGGTGGAGTTGCGCCAGTTGCAGCAAGGCATGATCGTGCGGCAGGACGAGGCCACCCGCTTGCACCGCGACAATGAGCGGTTGCAGGCCGAACAGCGCCAGGGTGCGGTGCAGTGCAAGGTGCTGGACGAGCAACTGGAGCAGCGTGACGCCCAGGTACAAGGGTTGCGTTCGATCCTTGCCCAGGCCCAGGGGGCGAGCGAGGAAATGCGCCGGCAACTACAGGCGCAGACCCAGGCGCTGGAGAGCAAGCGGGATGAGTGCGTCGGGCAGGCCCGCCAGCTCGAACGCCTGCAAGAGCGCCTTGCCCAACTACACGCGTTGGAGCAGCAGAGAAACCACACCGCGCGCGACTGACTCAAGGTGGAGCGGGGAAGGGGGTTGCAAGTAAATTGTTATAATATAACATTTGCTGGACCGACATTCCCCAGGAACACCCCCGTGATTCGCAGAAACCCCTCCGGCCACCTCCCCGAAATCGCCGAGTCGGCCTACATCGACAAGACCGCCATCATCTGCGGCAAGGTCGTGATCAAGGACAACGTCTTCGTCGGCCCTTATGCAGTCATCCGCGCCGATGAGGTAGATGCCAGCGGCGACATGCAGCCCATCGTCATCGGCGCCAATTCCAATATCCAGGACGGCGTGGTGATCCACTCCAAGTCCGGCGCCGCCGTGACCATCGGCGAATATTCCTCCATCGCCCACCGCTCCATCGTCCACGGCCCCTGCGTGGTCGGCGACCGGGTGTTCATCGGCTTCAACAGCGTGCTGTTCAATTGCCGCGTGGGTGATGGCAGCGTGGTGCGGCACAACTCGGTGGTCGACGGGTGCGACCTGCCTGAACGTTTCTACGTGCCGCCCACCGAGCACATCGGCCCGCACACCGACCTGGGCCGCTACCCGCCGGTGAGTGTGTCGGCATCGGAGTTCTCCGAAGATGTGGCGCGCACCAATATCGACCTGGTCCAGGGCTACAAAGCCTTGCAGAACGAGTTCTGAACATGGCCGAGCTATTGGTGCGCAATGCTCGCTTGGTCAACGAGGGGCGGGAGTTCGACGCCGACCTGCTGGTGCGCAATGGGCGGATCGACAAGATCGCCGGCAGCATCGAAGGCGTGCGTGCCCGGTTGGAGATCGACGCGGCGGGGCAGTGGCTGCTGCCGGGGATGATCGACGACCAGGTGCACTTTCGCGACCCTGGCGCGCCGCACAAGGGCAGCCTGGCGAGCGAATCCAGGGCTGCGGTGGCGGGCGGGATCACCAGTTTCATGGACATGCCCAACACCGACCCCGCCACCTTGACCCTCGAAGCGCTGGCCGACAAGAAGCGCCGTGCAGCGGCGGTGTCGCGGGCCAACTACAGCTTTCATTTCGGTGTCAGCAACGACAACCTGGAGACCGTCGCTGCCCTCGACCCCACGCAAGTCGCGGGCGTGAAGGTGTTCATGGGGGCCTCCACCGGCAATATGCTGGTGGACGACCCCAAGGTGCTGGAGCGCTTGTTCATTGCGTGTCCGACGCTGCTGCTGGCGCACTGCGAGCACACGCCAAGCATCCTGACCAACGAGGCGCGCTGGCGTGATCGCCATGGCGATTTCATTCCGGCCACTGCGCACCCGCGCATCCGTGACGCCGAGGCTTGCTATCGCTCTTCTTCGCTGGCCGTGGACATGGCCCGGCGCTTCGGCACGCGTCTGCATGTGTTGCACCTGACCACCGCCCGTGAGCTTGCGCTGTTCGCGCCGGGCCCGGTGGCCGACAAGCGCATCACTGCCGAAGCCTGCCTGCACCACCTGCTGTTCGACGACAGCGACTACGTGCGCCTGGGGCACCTGATCAAGTGCAACCCGGCGATCAAGTCGCGTAGCGATCGCGACGCCCTGCGCCAGGCCCTGGCCGATGACCTGATCGATGTGATCGGCACCGACCACGCGCCGCACACCCTGGAGGAAAAACGCCGGGTGTACGCCCGCGCGCCGTCCGGTTTGCCCCTGGTGCAGCACGCTCTGCCGGCAGCGCTGGAGCTGGTCAGCGAAGGCGTGCTGAGCTTGGCCCAGGTGGTGCGCAAGACCAGCCATGCGGTGGCCGAGTTGTTCGCCATCCGCGAGCGCGGCTTCCTGCGCGAGGGCTATTGGGCCGATTTCGTCCTGGTCGAGCGCCTGTTGCAGCCGCGTCCGGTGGCTTCGGAGCCGGTGCTCGCCCATTGCGGGTGGACGCCGTTGCAGCACCGCAGTTTCCACCATGCGGTGCGCACGACTGTCGTTTCTGGCCAGTTGGCCTGGCACCAAGGCCAGGTGCAGGACCGCTGCCAAGGCCTGCCGTTGCTGTTCGACCGTTGAACCCTCCTTTGTAAGAGTGGTGCCCATGACTGAAGAAGACCTGCTCCGCCAGCCTCCCGAGGCCTATATGAACGAACCCCAGCGCCAGTTCTTCCGTAACTTGCTGCTGGCCCAGCGCCTCGCCCTGCAAGCGCGTATCGACGAAGAGTTCCAGTCCCTGCGCCAGCAGGAGGTGCACAGCGATGCCGCCGACCAGGGCAGCGCCGAGGAAGAGCGGCATTGGCAACTGCGCAGCCTGGAGCGCGAGAAACGCCTGCTGGACAAGATTGACCAGGCGCTGGAACGCCTGGCGCGGGGCGATTATGGCTGGTGCGAGGAAACCGGCGAGCCGATCGGCCTGCGCCGGTTGCTGCTACGCCCCATGACCACTCTGAGCATCGAGGCCAAGGAGCGCCAGGAACTGCGCGAGCGTCACCTACGCGCAGATTGACAGCTCAGTCATGGGCCAGCGGCTGCAACTGCCAGCGCACGGCGCTGACGCCTTTTTCCAGACTGACCCGGCTGACCATGCGCTCCAGCTGGCTGGGTGCCTGCGGCGTGCCCACCAGTTCGGCGCGTACCTCCAGGCGGGTGGGGTCGGGCAGGTCCTCGCTGTGCAGCGACTGTAGGCGCAGGCTGGGGTCGCCCAAGGTGTGCAGCAGCAAGCTGCGTACCTGGATCTCATCTTCGGCGCGGCACACGATGCGCACCTCGAAACGCTGCTCGACCTCACTGGCCGGCAGCACATCCTGGCGATCCAGGCGCTGGGATATCTCGCGCAGCAGAATATTGGCGCACAACACCATCAAGGTACCCAGCGTGGCCTCCAGCAGCAGCCCCAGGCTGCACAGCACGCCGATGGCGGCGGTGCACCAGAGGGTGGCGGCGGTGTTGAGCCCACGTACGTTGAAACCATCACGCATGATCACGCCGCCGCCGAGAAAACCAATGCCGGAGACCACGTAGGCGGCGATCCGCGAAGCATCGCTGGGCGCCATGCCCGGCACGGCCTCGGTGATCAGCATGAACAGGCAGGCACCGGTGCTGACCAGCGCGTTGGTGCGCAGGCCCGTGAGGCGCTGGCGCAGTTGACGTTCGGCACCGATCAGGGCACCAAGCAGCAAGGCTACGCCGACGCGCAGCAGGAAAATGTTCCAATCCATAGCAAACCTCTATCCACGGGCGGTGCCCGCGTCACTCACGAAAATAAAGAGAATGCGCAGGGCCACATGCCTGACCGCGCCGGGGCGCTGGGGCAAAAGGAAAGAGGGGGATGGACCACCGTCTACCGGGTTCGGCGAGACCGTGGCAGGAACGCTGCCGGACTAGCTCGCCGTGTGGGCCTGTCGCAATCGACTGGGGCTACTGTCCAATTCAGGGTTCCTGTTGGAGATGCGAAATTGCGTCGCGGACCTTACGCCCGGCGTTGGCGAGGGTCAAGGCGGGTTTGATGACAATTGCTTCACTGCACCGGCCCTCGGCGCGATTTCATCCTGTTCCTACGCAATGCTACCCTTGCGCCCTTCGCACACTGACGCCGGACCCTCGCATGTTGTTCAACCTCGCCATCCTGCTCGGCACCCTGGTGGCCATGGAAGGTGTCGGCACCCTGGCCCACAAGTACGTCATGCACGGCTGGGGCTGGTGGCTGCACCGCTCGCACCATGAACCGCACCTGGGCATGCTCGAGACCAACGACTTCTACCTCGTGGCCCTGGCGCTGATTGCCGCGGCGCTGGTGGCGCTGGGCAAGGCCGGGTATGCGCCGCTGCAATGGGTCGGCGCGGGTGTGGCGGGGTATGGCGTGTTGTATGTGCTGGCCCATGACGGCTTCTTCCACCGTCACTGGCCTAAAAAGCCGCGCCCGGTACAGCGCTACCTCAAGCGCTTGTACCGGGCGCATCGGCTGCACCATGCGGTGAAGGGGCGTGAGGGCAGCGTGTCGTTCGGCTTCTTCTATGCGCCGCCCTTGCAGGTGCTCAAGCGTCAATTGCGCGAGCGGCGCCAACGCTGATCATCCCGCGGTTTCCCGCTCGCTGGCCGACGCCGCATGGCCACGGCTCACGCACCAGCCGAACACTGCCGCCGTGAAGAACATGATCAGGCTGTAGATCGCCGCTGGCACCGCCATGGTGGGGTTGTTCAGCAGGCTTGGGCTCAGCGCCAGGGCGATGGCCAGGGTGCCGTTGTGGATACCGATCTCCATGCCGATGGCAATCGCCTGGCGCTTGGGAATCTTCAAAAGACGTGGCACCCAGTAGCCCACGCCCAGGCTCAGCAGGTTGAACAGCAGCGCGGCCAGGCCCACCAGCGGGGCGTACTCGACCACGGTCTGCCAGTCCTTGGCCAGCGCCAGCACGATGGTGAATGCCAGGAACAACGCAGCCACCAGCTTCATGGGCTTCTCCATGCGCGAGGCGAAGCCGGGGGCATAGCGGCGAATCAGCATGCCCAAGGCCACCGGCAGCAGCACGATGGCGAATACCTGCATCACCTTGGCAAATTGCAGCGGGATGGCCTGGTCCGACTCCATGAACCACATCAGGGACAGGTTCACCAGCAGCGGCATGGTCAGGATGGCGATCAGCGAGTTCACGGCAGTCAGGGTGATGTTCAGTGCCACGTCACCATGGGCCAAGTGGCTGAACAGGTTGGCGGTGGTGCCGCCAGGCGAGGCGGCCAGCAGCATCAAGCCCACGGCCAGCGCCGCCTCCAGGCCGAAGCCATTGGCGATCAGGAAGCACACGAATGGCAGCAGGAGGATCTGGCAGGCCAGGCCGATCAGCACCGGCTTGGGGTATTTCACCACCCGCGCGAAATCGGCCAGGGTCAGCGACAGGCCAAGGCCCAGCATGATGATGCCCAAGGCGAGGGGCAGGATAGCGGTGAGCAGGGGTGAGGCGGTCATCGGCAGCGTCTCGGGCGAAGGATTCGAAGCAGTGTAGGTGCAAGTGTCAAGGCCGCTAATCGCAAAGGGCCAGGTCTTGGTAACCTTTTGTTACCGGCTTTTCCGAAAAGCCGCTGTGCCAGCGTCGACGTGCCGCGTTGCGATGGGCTGCCGAGCGCAGTAGCATTCGCGCTTTTGCCAAGGATTTCGCCTGTCATGACGTTCCAGCAAGGCCTGCTTGCCACCCCGGTACCTGCCCACGCCCGCCACCTGTTCTTCGCCCTGCACACCAGCGAAGCGCTGCCCGCAGTGCTGGACGCGCTGTTGCCGCAGGTCGATGGCCAGCAACTGGTGCTTGCCGTTGGCGCGCCGCTGGTAAAGGCGTTGGGGCGTGAAGTGCCGGGCCTGCGCGGCTTCCCGCAACTGAATGCCGTGGTCGAGAACCCCAGTACCCAGCATGCGCTGTGGCTATGGCTGCGTGGCGAAGAACGCGGTGAGCTGTTCCTGCGTGCCCAAGCCGTGGAAGCGCTATTGGCGCCGGCGCTGAACCTGGTCGACAGCGTCGAAGGCTTCCTGCACCGTGGTGGCCACGATCTGACTGGCTATGAAGACGGCACCGAGAACCCGGTTGAGCAGGCCGCAGTCGACGCCGCGATTACCGCCAGCGATGTGCCGGGGCTGACAGGCTCGAGCTTCGCCGCGTTCCAGCTGTGGAAGCACGACCTGGGTTACTTCAAGGCACTGCCCCAGGCCGAGCAGGACGACATCATCGGCCGCCGCCTGAGCGACAACGAAGAACTCGACGAGGCGCCCGAGTCGGCCCACGTCAAGCGCACCGCGCAAGAGAGCTTCGAGCCCGAGGCCTTCATGGTGCGCCGTTCGCTGGCCTGGGCCGACGAGCGTGGCGCGGGGCTGGCCTTCGTGGCCCTGGGGCATTCGCTGGATGCCTTCGAGGTGCAGCTGCGGCGCATGAGTGGCCTGGAAGACGGCGTAACCGATGCCTTGTATCGCTTCAGTCGCCCGCTGAGCGGCGGCTACTACTGGTGCCCGCCCATGGGCGAGCATGGCCTGGACCTGCGCCTGCTGCTGGGTTGAGCCTAAATATCCAGATACAGAATCTCCAAACGCTGTAGGACATTGCGACTAGCCTTGAAGGTTTCCGATTGATGACGGTGGCGCGGCTTGCATGAGCCACCCACTACGGGAGCTTCTTCATGATGTACGCACGTCGCGATGTCCTGCTCGCCAGCGCCGCCTTGGGCCTGCTGGCCGCCAGCCCAATGCTGCGGGCCGAGAGCGCTACGGGCATGCTCACACGCAAGGTGCCTTCCACCGGTGAGGCCTTGCCGGTGATCGGTGCAGGCACCTCCGGCAGTTTCGAAGTGTCCGCTGGGTCCGCGCAATACCAACAGCTCAAGGAAGTGCTCAAGGCTTTCTTCCAGGGTGGCGGCAAGATCATCGACACCTCGCCCAACTATGGCGGCGCCGATGCCATTCTCGGCCAGTTGTTGGAGGAGGGCGGCTGGCACCGCCAGTGTTTCCTCGCCACCAAGATCGCTGCCGACAGCCCCGAGGCAGCTCGCCAGCAGTGGGCCGAGACCCTGCGCAGCCTGCGTACCGACAAGGTCGACCTGTTGCAGATCCACAACCTGCGCGACTGGAAGACCCAGCTGCCCTACGCCCGTGAACTCAAGCAGCAGGGCAAGACCCGCTATATCGGCATCACCCATTACCTGGCCAGTGGCCACGAGGCGGTCGCCGAGATCGTGCGTAGCGAACCGCTGGATTTCGTGCAGATCAATTATTCGGTCAATGCACCAGAAGCCGCCCGCGAGCTGTTGCCGCTGTGCCGCGACAAAGGCGTGGCGGTGCTGATCAATCGCGCCTTCGACGATGGGCGCTTGTTCGCCAAGGTCAAGGACCAGGCATTGCCTGGCTGGGCTGCAGAAGCGGGGATCACAAGCTGGGCGCAGCTGTTCCTGAAGTTTGCCATCAGCCACCCGGCGGTGACCGCAGTGATCCCCGCCACCGGCCGCCCGGACCGTCAGCTCGACCAGCTCAAGGCCGGTGTTGGTCCGCTGTTGAGCGAGGCGCAGCAGCAGGCGTTGGTCAAGCAGTTTGCGTGAGGCCATGAACGGCTGGCGACGCCGCCTGGACCAAAGCCTCAACATCCAGCCTGGCGAAGGCCCGGCGGTGGTGGCCGGGCTGCTGCTGTTCTACTTGTTGTTCACCGGCTATTTCATGCTGCGCCCGGTACGCGAAACCATGGGCGTGGCCGGCGGGGTGGACAACCTGCAATGGCTGTTCACTGGCACCTTCGTCGCCACTCTGGTGTGCCTGCCGTTGTTCGGCTGGCTGGCCTCGCGGGTGCCAAGGCGCAGCATCCTGCCGTGGGCCTATGGGTTCTTCATCAGCAACCTTTTGTTGTTCGCTGTGCTCTTTGCCCGCGACCCGGATGATCTCTGGCATGCGCGGGCTTTTTATATCTGGCTGTCGGTGTTCAACCTGCTGGCCATTTCCTTGGCCTGGAGTGTGTTCGCCGACCTGTTCTCCAGCGAGCAGGGCAAGCGCCTGTTCGGCCTGCTGGCGGCGGGTGCCAGCCTGGGGGGCTTGAGCGGGCCTATCCTCGGCACCCTGCTGGTGGCGCCGTTGGGCCATGCCGGGCTACTAGTGCTGGCCGGGCTGTTCCTGCTGGGCAGCGTAGGGGCTGCGCTGTATCTGCAGGCTTGGCGGCAACGCAACCCGTTGCCAGCAACTACCGAACACCCGGCTTCACGCCCACTGGGCGGCAACCCATTCGCCGGTGCCATGGCGGTGGTGCGGTCACCTTACTTGCTGGGTATCGCGCTGTTCGTGGTGCTGCTGGCCAGCGTCAGCACCTTCCTGTATTTCGAGCAGGCGCGCATCGTCAGCGAAACCTTCACCGATCGTACCCGCCAGACTCAGGTGTTCGGCATGATCGACACCCTGGTGCAGGCCCTGGCGATCCTCACCCAGGTGTTCTTGACCGGCCGCCTGGCCCGGCGAATGGGCGTTGGTGTGCTGCTGGTGGCGGTGCCGCTGGTGATGGCCGCAGGATTCCTATGGCTGGCGTTCGCACCCGTTTTTGCAGTGTTCGTCGTGGTGATGGTGGTACGCCGCGCTGGCGAATACGCCTTGGTACGCCCTGGGCGGGAGATGCTGTTCACGGTGTTGCCAGCCGAGGATAAATACAAGGCCAAGAACTTTATCGACACCGTGGTCTATCGCGGTGGCGATGCCCTGAGCGGCTGGGTCAAGCGGGGCCTGGACCTGATGGGGGAGCATCCGCAATTGGCCATGTTGATCGGCTCTCTGATTGCTCTCGGCTGGGGTATCACAGGCGGCTGGCTGGGGCGGCGTCAACGGCGTCTGGAAGGGCAGTGATACTTGGACGCCCAGGAGAGACACTTCCTTACAATCTTTCACAAAAAGATCAAATGAGACTAAATTGACTCACCGCCTTGCCGTGAGTACCATTCGACCGGTTTTCATAAGGCTCGGTGAGCGAAAAAATGAGCATTTTGCGTGCAACAGGCATGGCCAGCCTCCTGGCCGTAGCCATGGCCCTGGCGGGCTGTGGCGACGAGGGTGGCCAGCAGGCCGCCGCGCCTTCCCCCCTTCCGGTACAAACCGTTACGGTCGCCAATGAAGTCCTGAACCTGGCCTCGACCCTGCCTGGTCGCGTCGAACCCATGCGTGTGGCCGAGGTGCGGGCCCGGGTGGCCGGCATCGTGCTGAACAAGCGCTTCGAGGAGGGCGCCGACGTCAAGGCCGGCGATGTGCTGTTCCAGATCGACCCCGCGCCGTTCAAGGCCGCGCTGTCGCGGGCCGAGGGCGACTTGGCACGGGCCGAGGCAGTGCGCCATGAGGCCCAGGCGCGGGTGCGCCGTTATGCGCCGCTGGTGGAGATCGAAGCCGTCAGCCAACAGGATTTCGACACCGCCAGCGCCGACCTGCGCAGCGCCGAGGCGGCCATCCGCTCGGCCAAGGCCGATGTCGAAACTGCCCGCCTGAACCTCGGTTACGCCACGGTCAAGGCGCCGATTTCCGGCCGTATCGGCCGTGCACTGATCACCGAGGGTGCGCTGGTGGGGCAGGGCGACGCCACGCTGATGGCACGTATCCAGCAACTCGACCCCATCTATATCGACTTTACCCAGTCCGCCGCCGATGCCCTGCGTCTGCGCCAGGCCCTCAAGGACGGCGCCTTGGCCCGTGACGACCAGGCGCTGACAGCCCGTGTGGAAGGCACCGACTACGAGCGCCAGGGCCAGTTGATGTTCACCGACGTGGCGGTCGACCCTGGCACTGGCCAAGTCACCCTGCGTGGTCGTTTCGACAACGCCGACGGCATCCTGCTGCCCGGCATGTATGTGCGTGTACGCACGCCACAAGGCACCGACAACCGCGCCATCCTGGTACCGCAACGCGCCGTGCAGCGCAGTGCCGACGGCCAGGCGCGGGTGATGCTGGTGGGTGCCAATGGCATGGCCGAGGCCCGCGAGGTGCGTACCGGGGCCATGCAGGGCGCACGTTGGCAGATCCTCGAAGGGCTGCAGCCGGGCGATCAGGTCATCGTCGGCAGCCCGGCAGGGCTCGCTCCAGGCGCGCCGGTAGCGCCGAGCGCGGCGCAACAGGCCGCGACGCGCTGATACAGGGAGAGTCCAATGTCCAAGTTCTTCATCGCCCGGCCCAACCTTGCGTGGGTCGTGGCACTGTTCATCTCCCTGGCCGGCCTGCTGGCCATCCCGATGTTGCCGGTGGCCCAGTACCCCAGCGTGGCACCGCCGCAGATCACCATCACCGCCACCTACCCAGGGGCCTCGGCCAAGGTGCTGGTCGAATCGGTCACCAGCGTCATCGAAGAGTCGCTCAACGGCGCCAAGAACCTGCTGTATTTCGAGTCGACCAACAACTCCAATGGCATCGCCGAGATCGTCGTCACCTTCGAGCCGGGCACCGAACCGGAGCTGGCCCAGGTCGACGTGCAGAACCGCCTGAAGAAGGCTGAGGCACGCCTGCCGGGCGCGGTGACCACCCAGGGCGTGGAAGTGGAGCAGACCAGCGCGGGCTTTTTGCTGATCTACGCCCTGAACTACAAGGACTCCAGCGCCAACGGCGACACCACCCAACTGGGCGACTACGCCGCGCGCAACATCAACAACGAGCTGCGCCGCCTGCCCGGCGTGGGCAAGTTGCAGTTCTTCTCCTCGGAAGCGGCCATGCGGGTGTGGATCGACCCGCAGAAGCTGGTGGGCTACGGCTTGTCCATCGATGACGTCGGCAACGCCATTCGCGGACAGAACGTGCAGGTGCCAGCGGGCGCCTTCGGCAGCGCGCCAGGCAGCAGCCAGCAGGAGCTGACCGCGACCCTGGCCGTGCACGGTACTCTGGATGACCCCGAGGCCTTCGGCCGGGTGGTGCTGCGCGCCAACCCGGACGGCTCGATGGTGCGCCTGGCCGATGTGGCGCGTCTTGAGGTGGGCAGCGAAAGCTACAACTTCTCCTCGCGCCTGGATGGCAAGCCGGCCGTGGCCGGGGCGATCCAGCTGGCACCGGGTGCCAATGCCTTGAAGACTGCGGCGCTGGTCAAGGAACGCCTGGACGAGCTGTCCGAGTTCTTCCCCGAGGGCGTCGAGTATTCGATTCCCTACGACACCTCGCGCTTCGTCGACGTGGCCATCGGCAAGGTGATCACCACCTTGGTAGAGGCCATGGTGCTGGTGTTCCTGGTGATGTTCCTGTTCCTGCAGAACATCCGCTACACCCTGATCCCGTCGATCGTGGTGCCGGTGTGCCTGCTCGGCACGCTGGTGATCATGAAGCTGCTGGGCTTCTCGGTGAACATGATGACCATGTTCGGCATGGTGCTGGCCATCGGCATCCTGGTGGACGACGCCATCGTGGTGGTGGAGAACGTCGAGCGGATCATGGCCGAGGAAGGCTTGCCGCCGACCCAGGCGACCATCAAGGCCATGGGGCAGGTGTCCGGGGCGATCATCGGTATCACCCTGGTACTGTCAGCGGTGTTCCTGCCGTTGGCGTTCATGTCCGGCTCGGTGGGGGTGATCTACCAGCAGTTCTCGCTGTCGCTGGCAGTGTCGATTCTGTTCTCGGGCTTCCTGGCCCTGACCTTTACCCCGGCGCTGTGCGCAACCTTGCTCAAGCCGGTACCCCAAGGGCACCACGAGAAGCGCGGGTTCTTCGGCGCTTTCAACCGCGGTTTCAATCGCCTGACCGAGCGCTATTCGGCACTCAACGGCGCACTGGTGGCCCGTGCCGGGCGTTTCATGCTGGTGTACGCCGGCATTCTGGTGGTGCTGGGCTACTTCTACCTGCGCCTGCCTGAATCGTTCGTGCCGGTCGAGGACCAGGGCTATGCCATCGTCGACATCCAGCTGCCGCCAGGCGCCAGCCGCCTGCGTACCGACGCCACCGGGCAGGCCCTGGAGCAGTTCATGATGTCGCGCGAGGCACTGGCCTCGGTGTTCGTGGTCAGCGGCTTCAGCTTCTCGGGCATGGGCGAGAACGCCGCGCTGGCTTTCCCGACCTTCAAGGACTGGTCCGAGCGCAGCGCCGAGCAATCGGTGGAAGCCGAGGCCGCGGCGGTCAACGAACGCTTCGCCAGCCACGGTGACGGCAGCATCATGGCGGTCAACCCGCCGCCGATCGATGGCCTGGGCAACTCCGGTGGTTTTGCCTTGCGCCTGCTCGACCGTGGCAACCTCGGTCGCGAGGCCTTGCTGGCGGCCCGCGACAAGCTGCTTCAGGAGGCCAACGGCAACCCGGCGATCCTCTACGCGATGATGGAAGGCCTGGCCGAGGCGCCGCAGCTGCGGGTCGAGGTGGACCGCGAGAAGGCCCGCGCACTGGGCGTGAACTTCGAGACCATCAACAACACCTTGTCCACCGCATTCGGCTCGCAGGTGATCAACGACTTCACCAACGCTGGACGCCACCAGCGCGTGGTGGTACAGGCCGAGCAGGGCGAGCGCATGACCCCGGAAAGCGTGCTGCGCCTGTATGCGCCCAACGCGTCAGGGCAACAGGTGCCGTTCAGCGCCTTCGTTTCCACGCACTGGGAAGAGGGGCCGGTACAGATCGTACGCTACAACGGCTACCCGTCGATCCGCATCGCAGGCGATGCCGCACCGGGCCACAGTACCGGCCAGGCCATGGCCGAGATGGAGCGCCTGGTCGCCGACCTGCCGCCGGGCATCGGCTACGCCTGGACGGGGTTGTCGTACCAGGAGAAGGTCTCCAGCGGCCAGGCCGGCAGCCTGTTCGCCCTGGCCATCCTGGTGGTGTTCCTCTTGTTGGTGGCGCTGTACGAGAGCTGGGCCATTCCGCTGACCGTGATGCTGATCGTGCCGATCGGTGCCTTGGGCGCGGTGCTGGCGGTGATGGCGGCGGGCATGCCCAACGACGTGTACTTCAAGGTCGGCCTGATCACCATCATTGGCCTGGCGGCGAAGAACGCGATCCTGATCGTCGAGTTCGCCAAGGAGCTTTGGGAGAAGGGTCACAGCCTGCGCGACGCCGCCCTGGAAGCCGCACGCCTGCGCTTCCGGCCGATCGTGATGACCTCGATGGCGTTCATCCTCGGCGTGGTGCCCCTGGCCATCGCCAGCGGCGCCGGTGCAGCCAGCCAGCGGGCGATCGGCACCGGGGTGATCGGTGGCATGCTCAGCGCAACCTTGCTGGGCGTGGTATTCGTACCGATCTGCTTCGTTTGGGTGCTGTCGCTGCTTAAACGCAAGCCAAAGCCGGCCGCCCAGGCACAGGCCGACGAGGCGCTGCAATAAAGCGCCGACATTTGCTTGGTGGGAAATCGATTACTGTCTTGGCCCCAGCGCATCGCCCTGGGGCCTTTTTTTTGCGCGGGTGTTTCAGCCCTGGACCCGCGCGCCCTGCAAGAACAGCTGCTCCAGCGCCTGCGCCGCATAGGCGCTGGCCGCACGCCCGCGCCGCACGGCGTCGGCCATGCCGAATATCAAGGTGAGGAACATCTCGGTGAATACCGCCGCGCTGATATCGATGCGCAGCACGCCCATCTGCTGGGCCCGCAGGAAGAACACATCCATGGCTTGGTTATAGGCTTTCCAGCGGCGGTCGTCGCCGTCGCCCAGCAAGGTGTCGGGGCGGTACTGGAACATCAGGAACAGCAGCATCTCATGGTGCTTGAGGTGCTCGGTGATCAGCTGGCGCAGCGCCGACAGCGGTTCGGCGTTGCCAAGGTCGGCATCTTCGATGACCTGGTTGAGTACCCGCTCGCCATGCTGTTCGAGCATGTCCACCAGGTTGTCGCGGGTGCCGCAGAAGCGGTGCAGGGTGGCCTTGCTGATACCGGCAGCCTCGGCCAGTTCCTTCAAGGTTGCGCGGGGGTGCAGCACGATGGCGTGGGCGAGCGCCTTGAGCAGGCGTTCGTCTTGGGATGGGGGTTGCATCGAGGTTCCTCGCAGGGGGCGCATAGCGTCCATTGTGCAGGAAAATGAAGCGCTTTCAACTCGCTGGAGGTGGGTGAGTCTTATTTGAGACTCATTTGCTTCGAAAGCGGGAGCCGAGGCTGGCCCCCGAAAGGCTCAGTGCGGTGCGCGCACGATGGTCTTGAGCAGGTCTTCCGGGCTGATGTGCCCAACGACTTGGCCAACCGCGCTGCCGGGCGAGGGCAGGTCAATGATATGGCCCTTCATCTTGCCGACCACATGCATTTCGCAGGGCTTGCAGTCGAACTTCAGGGTCAGCACCTCGTCGCCATGCACCAGTTGCATCGGCGCGACCTTGGTGCGTACGCCGGTCACGCCCTTGGCCTGCTTGGGGCACAGGTTGAAGGAGAAGCGCAGGCAGTGCTTGGTGATCATCACCGGCACCTCGCCGTGCTCTTCATGGGCTTCGTACGCGGCATCGATCAGCTTCACCCCGTGGCGGTGGTAGAAGTCGCGGGCCTTCTGGTTGTAGACGTTGGCCAGGAACGACAGGTGCGCCTCGGGGTACACCGGTGGCGGCGTGGTCTCGGCCTTGCGCCCGCCACGCGGATGAGCCGCTACCCGCGCCTCGGTCAGGGCCTCGATGGCTTCGCGGCGCAGGGCCTTGAGCTGCGAATTGGGGATGAAGAACGCCTGTGGCGCGTCCAGCTCGATGGCATTGGCGTGGTACTGGGTGGTACCCAGCTGGCCGAGCAGGTCATGCAACTGGTCGAGCGCTTGTTGTGGCTTGTTGGCCGCACCGAACGGGCCGTCCAGGGCCACCTGCACGCTTACGCCTTCCTCGCTGCTGACAGTCAGCATCAGGCGCTGCTCGGTCAGCACCGCATGCCACTCGACACCCACGCGACGTTCGGCCGAAGTACGTTGCAGGGCCTGCTGCCAGTTGTGGTCGAGGTTGCGCGACAGCGGGTGGTTGGGACGCAGCTTGTACAGGCCCTCGGGCATTTCGTTGGGCTCGACCCGGTAGCGATAGCGCTTCTGGCCGTCTTCCTCGGATTCGCTTTTCAATTCGGCGATGTTCGCCCGGAAACCCACCACCTCGCGCTTGACCAGCACGTTCAGGCCATCGCCATTGGTCAGCGGCACCTCGGTGGCCACCAGCAGGTCGCGCTTGCCGACCTTTTCCACCACGCCCACCGGCAGGCCGGTGAAGGTTGGCGAGTCGAAGGCGCCGATGTCGATCTTGCGCTCGCTGACGAAGTAGTCGGTGCTACCACGGTGGAAGGTCTTGTCCGGGTCGGGCACGAAGAAGTGCTCGGTGCGCCCGCTGGAGGCGCGGGCCAGGGCCGGGCGGTCCTCGAGGATGGCGTCGAGTTCCTTGCGGTAGTGGGCGGTGATGTTCTTCACATAGCCCATGTCCTTGTAGCGGCCCTCGATCTTGAACGAGCGCACGCCGGCATCTACCAGGTCGCGCAGGTTGGTTTTTGTCGGTGAGGTGATTTGGTTTTCTCATTATTCTTATGTGCTCTTCTTCTAGTGCGCCATTTAAACTCGTTAGAGCGCGTGTCTCTTTTTC